>NZ_JAQIHG010000011.1:0-86631 GCF_035916735.1 Acinetobacter minutum | reverse complement strand
TAAAAAAAATGAGCGTATTTATATACACTCATTTTTACAGCATTTTGCTAAATGTTGCTTAACTGACTGGCATTACCATGATCGGGGCTTTTTCAGTTAACCGACCCAACCGCTAGGTGTATCTTGGATCAGTGGCTGATTGGCTGGTGGCAGAGGTGTAACAGCACCTTGACAGCCCACTAAAGCATAGGAGATGAGGAATACTATAAAAAAATTACGCATAATAATGTCCGCTAAAAGAAACAAGATTGAGTACATCTATCGTATTCGCTGATTCAATGACTAGACGTATGATGCGGAACTACGCTGGTGCATGGGTTATATGCACACCAAATGGCGACTAGATCTTTGAGTTAACCGCAGAAAGACACGTCAAATCCACTGCTGCCAAAAATTAAAAAACTTGGCCAAATGCATTCATCATAATGCAGTCGAATGAAATGAGCTCAAAATCCTATCAAGGACTTCAATCCATTACACGCGAAAGCATCCATGTGTTTCTTGGTTACACTTAATTTCGTCGTCTTGACTTCGTTGAACGATCAAGGCGGATACAGTTCTGTATCAGCACCATTCAGTTTTTGATTGTTGCTTGGAGGTCTGATTGGGATAAATGCCAAAAACAAAATCTAAAGGGCGATTTCGTTGACGCAAGCTTGATCTGAACGAGCAGTATTTCCTGGATAGGGAGAGAATCCAATCTAGCAGTTCAATCAGTGTATTTTTTAGCAAAGGAAATGCCAAATTCAACCAGAATACGGTTGGGTAGATGAACAAATGGACTATACCATGGGAAAGTAAAGTTTTGTTACCAAGGTCTATCGTATTTCTTCATCAATCCCGCCGTTTTCAGCAACTCATTGAAAGTGTGGCTATAAAAATTTCTGTTCTATTGGGTTTGAATTGGACATCATTAAAGATTTTTAAAAGCCTCAATCGCACGCACGCGGCTGGATTTTAAATCCACCATCGGACGTGGATAATCCAGTCGAATCGCGGGGTTTTTGCCATACGGCTCATGAATCTGTTCTGCGCTTAAATGTGCCAGTTCAGGCACCCATTGGCGAATATAATCGCCGTTCGCATCAAATTTTTCGGACTGGCTGATTGGATTAAACACCCGGAAATACGGTGCTGCATCCGTACCTGTGGAGGCACACCATTGCCAGCCACCGTTATTGGCGGCAAGCTCTCCATCAATTAAGTGCCGCATAAACCACTGTTCTCCGAGGCGCCAGTCAATCAACAGATTCTTGGTCAGGAACATCGCCACAATCATACGCACCCGGTTATGTACCCAGCCCGTGGCTAGCAGTTGTCGCATGCCGGCATCCACGATAGGAATGCCGGTTTGACCTTGTTGCCAGCGCTGTAGACCTTCAGGATCATCACGCCATTGCACCTGTTCTGTAGCGACTTTGAAGGCACGGTGTTTGGATACCTGCAGGAAATCAAACAGAATATGCTGGTAAAATTCACGCCAGAGCAATTCATTCAGCCAGGTCTGCTGCCCAGGATTGTCCAGAATAAATTGTCCCTGTTGCTCTCGAAACAGTGCCTGGATACATTGACGTATAGATAAGATACCAATGGTTAAATAACCAGACAGTTGACTGGTCCCTGTGATGCCTGGAAAGTCACGTTGCTCTTTATACTGCTTGACCCGCTGTTCAACAAAATCATCGAGCACAGACAGCGCATGTTGTTCACCCACGGACCATAAAGCTTGTTGTTTCGCCGTGACCGTATAGCCGAAACAGGCCTCTAGCTCAGGAATTTGCTGATTGAAAGCACTGAGATCCGGCCAGTTCTGTTGCTGTAGGTGTGGAGCCGGAAAACAACCCGGTAGGCTATGTTGCAGACGCTCATAGCAGGCATTCTTAAAGGCCGTGAAGACCTGATACGGTTGCTGCGTCTTGTTACGAATACTGGCGACCGGGAACAGGGTACGATCTTGTAGCAGCTTGAAACGTTGACCATTCTGCTGGAGATACGCAGCGACTTGCTGGTCACGTTGCTGTTCATTGACCGGAAGTTCCATATTGGCAAAGACTTGTGAGATCTCAAGCTGCTGCATCAACTGATGAATGAAAGCCGGAATGTCTTCATAGCGATTGACGGTTTCAATCAGCAAGGGAATGTTGAGTGCATTCAGCTGCTGTTTCAGTTGTACGAGCTGGCGTAGATAAAAGTCGAGCTTGATCGGAGCATCATCATGTAAACGGCTCTGTTCAGGAGACAAAATCACCAGCGCGATACAAGGACCAGCTTGCTGAGCATGCCACAGTGCGGCATGATCCTGAACACGTAAATCCTGACGAAACCATATGAGTTGATAAGCCGACATGTGATCCAAACTCTGCAAAATTAGCTATAGCGATATTTTATGCTGCAGACCTGAGAAAAATCTGTGAAGATCAGTCATGCAGGCATAAAAAAAGCAAAGCCGAAGCTTTGCTTTTATCGATCAAGTTGATCTTAGTGGTGGTGACCACCTGCACCATGTACGTGACCGTGATCAAGTTCTTCTTGAGAAGCTTCACGGATTTCAACGATTTCAACTTCAAACGTCAAATCTTGACCCGCTAATGGGAAGTTGGCATCAACGATCACGTTGTCGCCTTCAACCGCTTTAACAGTAACGATTTGTACGCCATCATCAGTTTGCGCTTGGAATTGCATGCCAGGCTGTACATTTTCTACGCCTTGGAACATTTGTACTGGAACTTCTTGTACAAGTGCTGGGTTGTATTCGCCATAACCTTCTGCTGCAGGCACGTTTACAGTGAATTTCTCACCCACTGTTTTACCCAAAAGCGCTTTTTCTAGGCCAGGGATGATGTTGCCTGCACCGTGCAAATAGGCAAGTGGTTCACCTTGAGACTGGTCAAGAGTTTCACCCTCAGCATTTGTTAAAGTGTAGTGGAATGAAACCACGTGGTTATCTGCAATAGCGGTCATGTTATTGATCCATTCAATTTTTTCAGGGTTACATCATAAAGTGAAAAACGGCGTTTGTAGACTACCTTCGCGCAAATTTCTACTTTTTGATGTCAATTCACTCATTAATTAGGGTTGATTGGATAATTTCAAGATTATTTTTTTAGAAGGGGCAATTTTTTGACAAAAAACTTGGACTCGATGAAGTTGCATTTCAGCATCACCGTAGATCATCAGTAGGGAGGATTGATCAATAGTTTTTTTGTCCTTCATGTGCTGATCTGGATCTTGCACAGTCACTTGACCTAGTCGCTTTACAAATGCTCGCTGTTCAAGAGAAGATGAAATCGTACTTTGTTCTAAGAATTTAAAACAGCCATAGATTTGTCTTGTAGTGAATGTGGCAGGTTTTTGGTCTATAGATAGGGTATAGGGTATGCGTCAGGCATAAAAAAGATGGCAGATTCAGCCATCTTTTTTCTCTTAGCACGAATGTTTAGGGTCTAAACATTAATCCAGAGGGTAGGTTTTTACCATATAGCTGGATTGATCACCAAAAGGGAGCAAGTTAACCAACCACATCCAGAAACGCTGGAAAATATTGGCTTCTTCAATCTGTACTTTGGCTTGAATCTGGATGGTCTGGATTAGGTGATTATTTTGGTAAACATGCACACTGGCCAGTTGCATGATCTGCGCCAATGGGGCGGTGAGTTGTTTTTCATGTACTTCAATGTTCAGACGGGTTTTTGTAGTCTGTAGCGGCTCAATGGTCAGATTATTCAGCACCAAACGCTGACGCTGATTGTCAAAAGCCTGCAGGTCAATCGGGTAGGGATGGTCATATAAAGAAGTGGTGACCGTTTTCGGCTGTTCAGTTTCCAGTTTGAACATTTTTAAGGTGGACTTGACCACTGGCAGTTCTGCGAGTAGTTGATGGCGCTTAATCACCACTTCATCACGGGTGTAGTTATAGGCCAAGTTCATCAGTTTGTGCGCAACTTCAGCCCGTTTGATCGCACTCTTGGTTCCCATGACCACTACAATCAGACGACGGTTTTGTAGGTCTGGATTTAAGGTTGGACGATTGGCCGTGACGGCCAGGTTATAGCCAGCGGCTTTGGTAAAACCGGTTTTTAAACCATCGACTGTAGGATCCTGTTTTAACAACAAGTTAGTGGCACGGTGGAAACGCTGGTTATAGCTGAAACTTTGCTGCTTGGAATAAAACAGATAATCGGGTGTAGTGGTCACCAGTGCTTCACCGAGCAGTGCCAAGTCGTGTGCACTGGAAAAATGGTCGGGCATGGAAATCCCGGCCGGGTTGGCAAAATGGGTATTGTTCATGCCGAGGGCTTGGGCTTCCTGATTCATACGGGCAACGAATTTAGGTACGCTGCCTGAAATCCGTTCCGCCAGAGTCACCGCTGCATCATTGGCTGACATCACCACCAAACCAGCCAACAGTTGATCCACTGAAATCTTTTCACCCGGTTTCAGGTACATTTGCGATTCATCCCACTGCACCATGTTCACCACCGGTGTTGCAGTAAGTACTTCGTCTTTGCGCAGTTTACCTGCCTGAATTTCCTTGAGGGCAATATAGGCTACCATCATTTTAGTGAGAGAAGCAGGTGCACGCTGTACATGGCTATTATGCTCGGCAATCACTTGCCCGGAATGGGCATCGACAATGGTCCAGGCCTCAGCTTCAACCGATTCTGGAACAATATTGAGCAGGCTGGCATTGGCCAGTGTCGAGCAGAGAAAACTGAAGAATGCAAAGAGGTAAATGAAACTTTTCAACGGACAATACCTTGTTGTGCCATCCCGTGGCAATAAATGCAGAAAACACCGGCATGCTATGCCTTTTTTTTTCGCAAGGCTAGTCCATTTTGTAGACAAATAATACAGACCCGCATCCGGGATAAAAAAATGTTAAGCTAATTGCCAATTTATCTGCTTATAGCTTCTGAATACCGACTTATGTTGCATTATCAAATTGAGTTCGATGATTACCGTCAACATTTAATCCACGTTACAGCGCGTTTTTTGGCAAATCCCAACCAGGTGCTCTGGTTGCCGAGCTGGATTCCCGGCAGCTACCTGATCCGTGAATTTGCCAAACATATTGAAGCCGTCAAAGCCTACGACGAAGCGGGCCGCCAACTGAAAATCAGCAAGTTCGAAAAAAACAAATGGCGTCTGTTTAACACCGATCACGAACTGATCACCGTGGAATATGATGTGTATGCCTATGATCTGTCAGTACGCGGTGCCTATGTCGATCAGAACCGTTTATACGTCAATCCGGCCTGTGCCTGTCTGGGGCTGGAAGGCCAAGAGCTGGCACCGATTGAGCTGGAAATTTTCCTGCCGGATGAGCTCAAGCATTTTCAATTGGCCACCGGTTTGACTGCGAAAAGTCTGGTACGTGGTCGTTACACACTGAAAGCACAAAACTATGCGGAACTGATTGATGCGCCTTTTGAGCTGGCAGAGCAAACCCGTTTCAGCTTTGAAGCACAGGGCATTTCACATGAGTTTGTGGTGTCTGGCCAGCACGCCATGAATGCCGCGCGCATGAAGCAGGACATTGAAAAAATCTGTGCCACTGAAATCGCGATGTTCGGTTCCGCACCCTTTGCAGACTATACCTTTATGACCATAGCGACGGGCAACAGTTATGGTGGTCTGGAGCATCCGAACAGTACCAGTCTGATTACCCCACGTGAAGACTTGCCGAAAGCCGATGAACCTGCGGAACCTTCAGAAGACTATCAACGTTTCTTGGGATTGTGCAGCCACGAATATTTCCACTCTTGGTTGGTAAAATTTATCCGTCCGGAAAATTTCGTCAATTACGACCTGAATAAGGAAGGCTATACCTCACTGCTGTGGATTTTTGAGGGTTTCACGTCTTATTACGATGATCTGATCTTGCTACGTAGTGGCGTGGTTTCACAAGATTCTTATCTGAAATTGCTAAAAACCCAGATTGACCGTTATCTGCAGAATCCAGGGCGTTTCATTCAAACAGTCGCTGAATCCAGTTTTGATGCCTGGGTGAAATTCTACCGCCAGGATGAAAACTCCAACAATGCTGGCACCAGCTATTACAACAAAGGCTGTCTGGTGGCCTTGTGTCTGGATTTAGGGCTGCGGTTACGTGGTTCGAGTCTGGATGCCGTGATGCGTAAATTGTATGAAAATGCACAACAGGGCATTCAGGTGCATGAGCGCAGCATTTTTGAAATCTGTGAACAGCTTACCGGTCAAAAATGGGTGGAGCAGATCAATCACCTGATCAATACCACCGATGAATTGCCATTGGATCAGTTATTGCCTGAGTTTGGTCTCAGTTACGCGCTGAAAAATGACAAGTCTTTGCCATTTGGTTTGAAACTGGTAGATAAACCTGAAGGCGTAATGGTTCAGCAAGCACGCCGTGATGGTGCAGCAGCACAAGCCGGCCTTTCTGCCAATGATGTGATTATCGCGATTGATGGTTTGAAAGCTTCAGAAAAACTCCTGGCCAAATACGCCAAACAGCAGGGGACTTTTACAGTGTTTGCTTTCCGCCGTGATGAATTGATGCAGTTTGAAGTGCAGGGTGGGGAAACTGGGTTAACCACGGTTGAGCTAAAAGTTGAAGATCAGGCAAAACTGGAGACTTGGTTAAAGGCTTAATTTATTACCAGATTAAAGTGAAAAAACCGATGTTAAAGACATCGGTTTTTTGTTATAAACAGAAAAAAGTTAGTAAAGTATGAAAGTATACAAATATAGATATGGTACACAGCGTGATTTAAATTCTTTGAAAGATGATTATTTTTATGCTCCGCATCCATCCAGATTAAATGATCCCTTTGAAAATTTATTCTTAGAGGATCAGATTCATCACCAAATCGAATTATTAGAAAAAACATATGCTCAAGATGTTGCTAATTTAAAAGATTGTGTGAATAACCTTTGTAATAAGATCCGTGAAAAAGTTGGCATTTATTCATTGAGTAAAACAGCTATGCATGAGTTGCTTTGGGCCTATTATGCAGATTCTCATGCAGGTTTTTGTATTGAATATGATTTAGAAAAACTAATGGAGTGGACATCCTCTAGTATATCACTTGATGTTATGTATCAAGATGTTGCCCCAAAATTGGATTTAAAAAAACTTCTTAATAATGATAATAAGAGTTTTCAAAAATTACTTCAGTATACGTCAGGTACTAAATCAACAAGCTGGGCACACGAACAAGAAATTAGAATTGTTACGGATAATTATGGAAGAGTACAGTATGACTTTCGAGCAGTAAAAGCAATTTATTTCGGTTTGCGCATGCCTAAGACTATACAAGATTTGTCATCTCAAAATGAGGAACTTCCTGAGACTGCTGCAAAAGTATGTCAAGAACAAGTGATGGAAGAATTGCAAGGCAGAGGAATCAAGTATTACCAAATCGAACTTGAACCTAATAGTTATAGGTTTAACTGCATTGAGATTGAGGATTTATATAAGGACGGAACTAAATATAAAGACACTTTAAAATTCATCGATAAATCGTGTATTGATTATAATGGTTATGCTTGGGATGTTTCGTCAGATTATTTCGACAAAGTTGCCGAAATTATTAGACGAGATCCTTACTTCGATTATTTAAATTCTATAGCGATATCTACATATCAATCTGAAATAAGAAATGAGCCGATAATATTTGCAAGTTTTTATAAGAATAAGGAGGATATTATCCCAATTAAAAGATATTTCAATTTAGATGAAATAGATAACGTGTATAGGAGATTGGGTTTAAATGAGAAAAGCCCACTTTCATGAGCTTTAAAAAAACAAAATAACGATTACTTAACAATCAAACGCGAAGTTCCACGAAACTCAGCAACAACCTGCTGTTTCTGATTGCTGATGGTAATGTCATAAATTCCACTACGGCCACTACTGGCTTTATGTTCAGCTTTCGCGGTTAAGGTATCGCCCAATAAGCCGGGTTTTAAATAATTAATACTGCAATGCTGGCCGACCGCCGGATGTTCACCACTATTACAGGCAATTGCAAAAGCCGCATCCGCTAGTGCAAAAATGACTGCGCCATGACAGGTTTGATGGCCCTGTAAATGCTGTTCAGTCACTTTCAGTTCAACTTGCGCCGTATTGTGTTGATGTGAAACCAGATGGGCTCCCAATTGCTGCATTAACATGTCCTGATTAAACATCTGGTTGACGGGCTGATCCATAGCAAAACTCCTTTTTAGATACGTTTTATTTTAAATTAATTATAATTTGAATCATAAATAGCATTATAGATCCGAAATGGCAAGATAAAAGAAAGCCCAGTTGCGGGCCTTCTGAGTTTAGACAAGATTAATTGCCCCGATAAGTTGAATAACCATAGGGGCTGAGCAGTAGTGGAATATGGTAGTGATTGACTGAACCATCCACGGTAAAAATGACCGGAACTTCCGGAAAGAAAGTCTTTTGCTGACGTTGTTGGAACCAGTCTCCGGTTTTAAAGGTCACTTTATATTGCCCTTTGGCAAATGCTTTATTTTCTGGGAAAAGCCCGCTAATCCTGCCCTGTGCATTGGTTTTTGCCTGTGCAATCTGCACCCATTGACCCTGTTGCTGTTCTTCTAAGGTCACTTTTACCTCAGCTGAAGGCAAGCCATTTTCCAGGTTCAGGACATGCACACTTAATGGATTCTGCGCCAGCGTATAACTGGAAAGAAGCAGACCGGCGGTTGCGAACAGTAATTTTTTCATGATTTATCCTTTTTAGCGTTGAGAGTTCTCAAGGGTTTTAAGCATTTGACCAACTGCATGTTGTGCACAGGCATGATCCTGTACCGAACCGCCTGCACCTGCGACGCCTACGGCACCCAGCAGCTGGTTTTTATACAAAAGCGGGACGCCACCTCCAAGCAGCAGGAGTTCAGGCAGTGTATTCAGGTTGGTGGCATCCGGATTTTTCTGAGCAGAACGCATAAAATCCAAGGTGCTGGTTTTCGTGGAATAGGCAGTGAAAGCCTTGCGTTGCGCTGCAATCAGATTATGCGGGCCAACACTTTCGTGTCGCTGGCTGGCCAGAACATTACCGCCTTGATCAAGGACCACCACCGCAGCAGGTTTACTTTTTTCAATACAGGTTTGCATGACCTGCTGTGCCAACTGATTGGGAAGTTTTAAATCAAGAATATAGGCTGTAGCCGGCGTCGCCCAGACTGGCTGCACTAACAGGCCACTAGAGAGGGCAAGGCTGAAAAGTAATTTCTTCATTATGCGTTGAGATAAACTAAAATGATGCGACTAGCTTAAATTCTCTCAAGCCTCGACAAGATGATAATCAGATTACAGCTTTGTCATCTTTCTTCTGGCGATACAGGCTAGACTAGGTTATGCATATTTTGATTGTTGAAGATGAAGCCAAAATTGCCAGTTTTCTGGCCAAAGGCTTAACAGAGTCCGGTTATTTCTGTTCGATTGCGCAAGATGGTGTGCAGGCTTTGCTTTGTCTAAAAGAATGCCATTTTGACTTGGTGATTCTGGATGTGATGTTGCCTGAACTAGATGGCTGGCAGGTTCTTAGAACCCTGAGAACTTTTACTAAAGTGCCTGTACTGATGCTGACTGCAAAAGATCATGTACTGGATCGGGTGAAAGGCTTGGAATTGGGGGCGGACGATTATCTGGTCAAACCCTTTTCGTATATTGAATTATTGGCCCGGGTTAAAAGTCTTTTGCGTCGTAGTGGGCAGATGGAAAATGAAAGCTATCAGGTCGCGAATTTGTGTTTGCATCGTGTGCAACATACGGTGCATCGTGACCAACTCAAGATTGAGCTGACCCAAAAAGAATTTGCCTTGTTACAGTTGCTGATGCAGCATCGTGGTGAAGTGCTGACCCGAGCACAAATCGCTTCAGCTGTCTGGAATATTAATTTTGATACCGACACCAATGTGGTGGATGTCGCGATTCGCCGGTTACGTGGCAAAATAGATGACCATTTTCAGCCGAAACTGATTCATACCATTCGCGGTCTGGGCTATAAACTGGATGTATTGCCATGAAGTTTTGGCGAAATTTAAGTTTAATTGCACGGCTCAGCTGGATCTTTGGCCTGATTTGCTGTGTGGTGTTTGGCTGTATCGGTGTGTTGTCTTACCAGCAGATGCAGCGCATCGTGGCTGAACAACAGGATCAGGCTTTAAAAGCACGACTGGAACGGATTGAGCTGTTTTTACAAGACCAGCAAAGCTTCCAGATCTTAATTGCGCATCCTGAACTGTATGAAAATATGTTGGGGCAGGAAGATAATCTGTTGATGCTGAAAAATGCACAGCAGACCCTGATCTCGATCAATCCCTTACAAATTCAATTACCGCCTTTGCCCATAAGTCCAGAAATCATTTACCTGAATAATCAACCGAACAATGCCACGACCCGGCTGGCCTATAAAACCGTGTTGTTCCAGCAACAGCCCTATCTGCTGTTGGCAGGTAAACAGCTAGATGAAGGTGATCAGATCCTGAATGCTTATTTGGGTCGGCTGGTACTATTGAGTCTGTTGGGTATTATCTTGGCTACATTACTTGCACGCTGGGCGGGGCAATATTTGTTGCGCTCGTTGAATGCGTTGGTGCTACAAACGCAAACGATTCGTCATCCCGAACGTGGTAAGCGGCTGGATATTGCCAGTTCGACACTGGAAGTAGAACAGTTACGTCTGGCCATGAATGAAATGCTGGCAAAAATTCAGGCCAGTTATGAACAGTTGGCGCGTTTTTCCGAAGATATTGCGCATGAATTGCGTACTCCCTTGAATAACCTGATGGGGCAAACCCAGATTATGCTGATGCAGCCGCGGCAAACGCAGGAGCTGGAACAGCTGTTAGATTCGCATCTGGAAGAATATGAACGCCTCAAACACATGATTGATAACATGCTGTTTATTGCGCGTGCTGAACAGAGCACTGTGCCGCTAGAGCGGGTGCCGTTTCATGTCGCAAGCGTGGTTGCGGAGGTGGTGGAGTATTTTGCCTTTCTGGCTGAAGAGCGTCAGATGCAGATTGATGTCCAGATCACCCCGGATTTACAACTCAGCGCCCATCCCGATCTTTTCAAGCGAGCCTTATCCAACCTGTTGATGAATGCCATTGATTATGGCCCATGGGGCGGAAAAATCCTGCTGTGCGCACAGCAGAGTGAAACAGACATTCACGTTGAGGTGCTGACCGAAGGCATTACGATTCCGGAAAACCATCTCGCACATCTCTTTGAACGTTTTTACCAGGTGGATCGTAGTCGGCACAGCAAAGCGCAGACGGGAGGCTTAGGGCTGGCGATTGTGGCTTCGATTATGCAGTTACATCACGGTCAGGCGACCGTGATGAACCAGGCACAAGGTGTGGTGTTTCGCTTAACGTTTCCCAAGACGGTGTAAGCGAAAGGATTAGCGAGGACGACGGCCGCGACTTTTGGTGTTGGGGCGGGTTGTACCGTTGGTCTTGCGACGCGGTTTTTCGCTTTCATCCATCTGCCAGATGCGCTTGGTGCCAGACGATTTTTTCTTTTCACCTTCTTTGGTTTTCTTTTGGTGCAGTGGCTTGCCACCTGTACTGCCCGGTTTTTTCACATAAGAACGCGAGCGATAGGGTTGTTCTGCTGGCACATCTTTAAAGTCTGGGTAAAGCAAAGGTTCAATTTCTTTCTGCTCGCCAGGTTGCAATCCCATTTGTACCAAATCAATGGAACCGATTTTGGTGCGGATCAGACGTAAAGTCGGGAAGCCGACAGTAGCTGTCATGCGGCGCACTTGGCGGTTACGACCTTCACAAATCTGGATTTCCACCCAAGAGGTTGGCACGCTGGCACGGTAGCGTACAGGTGGATGACGTTCCCATAACCAGGTCGGCTCATCCACTTTGTGTGCGCGTGCAGGCAGCGTCATACCATCATTGAGTTCGATACCTTTGCGCAACTGCTCAAGAGCTTCTTCGGTAATTTCACCTTCGACCTGAGCCAGATAGGTCTTGTATTTTTTGCTGGCCGGATTGGTAATAAACTGATTCAGTCCGCCGTGATCCGTTAAAAACATTAATCCTTCTGAATCCAAATCCAGACGACCGGCAATACGCAAGTCAGGATCGTGAATAAAATGCGAGAGCGTCAAATGCTTTTCATCTTCACGAAATTGCGACATGACGTCGAAGGGCTTGTTAAATAGAACGATTTTCATGAAAAATTGCAACTTTAGTCTGTAAAAAATAAGTAAATAGCGAGGATGGATTCATTGGAAAAATGATCATATTTTCCACAAAAATCACCTCAAGAATTCATTTGCTCTAAGATAAAACGCGTATACAAAAGATAAAAGTATATTCCTAAAAATAAGCCTACATTTATAATTTGCCAGCGCCATGAGGAGAACCTGCACAATGGGTTATCAGAAGATCGTAGTACCAGCGGACGGTGAAAAAATTACAGTAAACGCTGACTTATCCCTTAATATACCCAACCATCCAATCATCCCGTTCATTGAAGGCGATGGGATTGGTGTTGATATTACACCAGCAATGAAGGCTGTTGTCGATGCAGCCGTGTTGAAAGCCTATGGTAGCAAACGTTCGATCGAATGGATGGAAGTATATTGCGGTGAAAAAGCAAATACCATCTATGGCAGCTATATGCCGGAAGAAACATTTGAGGCTCTGCGTGAATTTGTGGTTTCGATCAAGGGGCCTTTAACCACGCCAGTCGGTGGCGGGATCCGTTCTCTGAACGTGGCGTTGCGTCAAGAATTGGATCTTTATGTCTGTGTACGTCCGGTGCGCTGGTTTGAGGGCGTACCTTCACCGGTGCAGCATCCCGAATTGACCGACATGGTGATTTTCCGTGAAAACTCGGAAGATATCTATGCCGGGATTGAGTGGAAAGCCGATTCTGAAGAAGCGAAAAAAGTCATCAAATTTTTAAAAGAAGAAATGGGTGTCACCAAGATCCGTTTTGAGGAGAACTGCGGCATTGGCATTAAGCCGGTCTCGAAAGAAGGCACGCAGCGTCTGGTGCGTAAAGCCATCCAGTTCGCAATCGACAATGACAAGCCTTCTGTAACCTTGGTGCATAAAGGCAACATCATGAAGTACACCGAAGGGGCGTTTAAAGAGTGGGGTTATGAAATAGCACTGGAACGTTTTGGTGGCGAGCTGCTTGATGGTGGTCCCTGGGTCAAGATTAAAAATCCTAAAACCGGCAAGGACATTATCATTAAAGATGTGATCGCAGATGCCTTTTTGCAGCAAATCCTGATGCGTCCGGCAGATTACTCAGTGATTGCAACACTGAACCTGAACGGTGACTATATTTCCGATGCACTCGCGGCTGAAGTTGGCGGGATCGGGATTGCACCCGGTGCCAATATTGGCGGGGCTATCGCCATGTATGAAGCCACGCACGGTACTGCACCAAAATATGCGGGGCAGGACAAGGTCAACCCGGGTTCGATCATCCTGTCTGCGGAAATGATGCTGCGTGACATGGGCTGGACCGAAGCAGCGGATTTGATCATCAAAGGGATATCGGGAGCGATTGCAGCAAAAACCGTGACCTATGACTTTGAACGTCTGATGCCAGATGCAACCTTGTTGCGTTGTTCCGAATTTGGCCAGGCGATTATCAACAATATGGAATAATGTTCCCATTGGTAATCCAGTCAAAACCCGCGTTGACCGTGGGTTTTGTCTTTGAGAGATCAGCGTGTGACTGCATTTTTGGCGCTGACAGGTTCACCAATCGTATAAAAATGTCCACCCGCGACATGATGCAGGCTGCGCCATTCCGGCGCGGCATCCTGAAAATGCCAGTGTCCATGATGGAACACCCGGTCATCCGCAAAAGCTGCCACCACACGACCCATAAACAGATCGTGGTTTTGCTGGTTGTGCGGTTCAGGAATCAGTTGACATAACAGCCAAGCCGAGCAATCCTGCACGACTGGAATGTGCTCGAAGCCTTCAAACTGGAATAAACGGACTCCACTCTGCTTGAGTTTGTCGGGAAGATCATACAAGCTGTGCGTTCCCAAATGGTACAGTATCTCCAGCTGTTTTAAGGTCGCTACTTGCAAGGCAAAGTAACCGGACTGTTCAATCAGGCTGCGGGTTTTGCAGCTTTTATCCAGTACCACGCTGACTTTGGCTGGAGAAAATTCGACGGCACAGGCCCAAGATGCTGCCATTACATCACGTTCATCACACAAGAACAGTCGGTCCGTGATTGATTAAACGATATGATTTTTCGAGTTCAACCGGCTGTAGATGGGCAAACATAACGATTCATTCTTCTGGAAAATGTCATGTTTTGTATTATAAAAGAAGCCCAATCCTGCTGCCTAGCATAGGCGAAAACCCGATGCTCCGTTGGGATAGAACGGCATGAACATGAAGAGAGAACAGTCATATGAAGATGTATCAGGTTGATGCGTTTACCCGCAATCTGTTTCAGGGCAATCCTGCCGCCGTGTTGATCACACCAGAATGGCTGGACGAATCTTTGATGCAGAACATTGCCATGGAAAATAACCTTTCCGAAACGGCTTTTGTCAAAATTATCGATGCTGAAAACTATGCCATTCGCTGGTTTACACCGACCAGTGAAGTCGATTTTTGTGGGCATGCCACTTTGGCCAGCAGTTTTGTGCTGTTTCAGGACTATACCGCTGCATCTCAGATCCATTTTCATGTGGCTGACTTGGGCGTGTTTCATATTACGCAAGCGCAGGATGGCAAGATCCAGATGAATTTTCCGGTACGTATGCCGTATCGTGTGGAAGATTATCCCAAAGCCTTGACGCAAGCGCTGGGACTGGATCATCTCGTTGAAGTGTATACAAACAGTCAGGCCTTTATTGTGTTGTGTGAGGATGCCGAAACCGTAGAACAGCTACAGCCGGACATGCGCTTGATCGAACAGATTGGCCAAGACTATGCACGCAGTGTAGCTGTCACTGCACCTGGCCGGGCTCCTTATGACTGTGTCAGCCGTTATTTTGCTCCGCATCAGGGGATTCCTGAAGATCCGGTGACCGGTTCTTTGCATACCGGTGTCGCTGCACTATGGGCGGAAAAGTTGCAGAAGCCGCGTATTCTGGCCTATCAGGCGTCCAAACGTGGTGGTGAGTTGGAGTGTTGTTTACAGGCCGATGGACGTATCGAAATTTCTGGCTATGCCAAAATGTATATGCGCGCCGAGTTGCTGTTATAAAAACAGATCTTTTCTCCGTATCACCCGTGTGTATGCTAGGCTGTATTTGCAAAACTCTACTATTTAAAAATAGCCTGATTTTTTATTATAAAACTCGATAACGGTTTGAAATCCTCAAAGAAAATTGGAACGATTATGTTGATGCGGTTCAAGCAACTTACCCTTGCTATGTGCGTGATGGCGGTCAGTGCCGTCTCAGGTGCAGAAGTCGTCTTGGTGAAAAGCCAGCAGAATATTGAAGAATACAAGCTGGACAACGGCTTCCGAGTCATTCTTGCGCCGAATGAAAAAGAAAATAAAGTGTTTATGAACACGGTGTACTTCACGGGTGCATTAAATGATCCAAAGGGTAAAGGGGGCTTGGCTCATTTGCTGGAACATCTGGCGTTTAAAGGCAGTGTCAATGTCAAAGGGGATGAATTTCAGCGCCGTCTGGATCAATACACCTTGATGACCAATGCCAGCACGGATTATTACTCGACCAAATACACCAACATTGTTCGCCCGGATGCGAAAGCGCTGAATGAGATCATCTATCTTGAGTCCGAGCGCATGGACAAACTGGTACTGCAACAGAAGTTTGTACCCAGCGAAATTGAGATTGTTAAACGCGAACGTGAAATCCGCTTGGATCAGCCTTTTGCTGTGCTGATTGATCAGATGTGGAAATCGGCCTATGGCAACCAGTCATTAGGACGGTTGCCGATTGGTGACCTAGCCGAGTTGAAATCCATCAAGATGCCGGAACTGCAACGCTTCTACCGGACTTGGTATGCGCCGAATAACGCGGTGATGGTGATTTCCGGTAAATTCGATAAGGCTCAGGTGCTCAAACAGATCGACCAACACTTTAGTTCGATTCCTGCACGTCCGGTTCCTGCACAACCGAAGGTGGCAGCGCTGGATGTCAGCCAGATCAAGCAGCGTCAGTTTGTGGTGAAAAAGGGCAGTGATCTGGCCAGATTCCACATTTATATGGATGGCCAGAATAAACAGTTACAGCCGATTTTGGCTTTAACGCCGTATTTGTATACCATGCAGCCGAGTGGGCATTTGTATCAAGGGATGGTGGAAACAGGACTGAGCACTCAGGTACAGGCCACTACCTGGTCAGAAAAGGATTTTAATCTGGTTTTTCTCGGCGCAATTTATGCACCGAACCATGATGCCCAAAAAGTCGAGCAAGGCCTGACTCAGGGTGTGGAGCAGAATGCACCGTTTACTGAAACGGAATTGAAACGGGTGAAAAACCTGATTCAGAATGATCATGACAGTTTGCTCACCAATGCGGTGGCCGTGGGAAGCATGTTGAGTGATTATGTGGTGACGGAGGACGGCAACTGGTCGCAGTATTTTGCTGATCAGCAGCGCATCCAGCAGTTGAGTTTGTCTGAAGTGAACCAGCAGCTTGATGCATTCCTGAATGCCAAGCATCGCATCACCGGTGATATTCAACCGACTCCTGAAGCACAAAAAAAGGCGGTGCAGCAAAAGGCCTTACCAAGCAAAAAATTGGCTAGCCAGCAAACGCCGTCACAAGCGTTAAAAGATCCGAATATCTATCGCCAGGAAGTGCAGCAGTTTGTGACGGCCTCTCAGCAACTGTTAGACACGACTGAACAAAAAATCCAGCGCGGTCAGCTGAAAAATGGCCTGCGTTATGCATTGTTTCCAACTTCGACGCGTGACAATAAAACCTATGCCACGCTGACCGTGGATTTTGGTAATGCGCAATCCCTGTTTAAACAGGGGGAAGTACTGGATTTGATGGCCTATTTGTTGCTACGCGGTACAGATCAGCACAGCTTGCAAGAAATTGCCGACCGTTCGATTGCGGCAGGCGGTGAAGCAACCGCTGAAGCCAGCGGGAACGGGGTGACCATTCGCATCCAGGCGAAAAAAGAGCAGTTTGCCGATTATTTCAATTTTGTGCTTGGACTGATGAAGCAACCGAGCTTTGAGCAATCCCAGTTTGACCTGATTAAGGCACAAAGTCTGGCCAGCCTGAACCGGCCTTATACAGAGCCAGAAACCGTGGCAGCACTGACCATGGCACGTCAGCTGGAAATCTATCAGCCCGGGGATTTACGTTATCACTTTGAACCTGAATGGGCCAAACAGCAATTGAATGAGTCTACTCAAGCCAAGGTCAAACAGCTCTATCAGCAGTTTTTTGCCATGAACCATGCGCAAATCGCCATTACCGGCGAGTTTGATCCAGCCAGTATGCAAAAAACTTTGGAACAGCAGTTGGGACAATGGAATTCTCAGCAGGCTTTCAGCAAAGTGGTACCGGAATATCGCAGCTATCCTGCCCAGCAGTTACATGTGCTGTCCGAACAGCGCGAGTTTGGCAATTATCAAAGTATGCTGAGTATGCCGGTCGGCATCTATCATGCAGATGCACCGGCCTTGCTGGTACTGAGCCATATTTTAGGCAATTCACAACTGTCTTCCCGTCTGGCGCAGGAGCTACGCGAGAAAAACGCGCTGGTGTATGGTTTTGGCAGTCAGCTGGAACTGGATGCGCATCAGGATGTCGGGGCTTTGATGATTGAAGCCAACTACACCGCAGGCAAAGCGGCACAGGTGAGCCAGGCGGTGCATAGAGTCTTGAAAGATTTATTGGCCAGTGGTGTGACCGAGCAGGAATTGGAAGCCGCAAAAGCCGACATCATGAAACAGCGTGTCACCTCCCTTGAAGATGAACGCTCGATTCACCGTATGCTCAACAGCCAGCTTGAGCTGGGTAAAACGCTGGCCCATCGTGCGGAGCGTGACCAGCAAATTGCCAAACTGACCAAGGTAGATCTGGATCGTGTCATCCAGAAATATCTGAAACCGGAACAGTTGGTCGAGGTAATGGCCGACCAGTATGGACAGCCTGTGCCAAAACAAAAGTCGTAAAAAAAGCCCCATTAGGGGCTTTTCTTTTGAGCGATTAATGCTCGTGATCGTGGTCATGTTTGTGCAGATGAAATTCTTCGTTTTTACGGAAACGCAGGTAGTTATCAAACTGCTCGCAGTATTCATCGTAATTGTCTTCGAGCATCATCTGGAACTGCTGAACCAAATAGGCCATGACCTGATCTTTGGCATCCAGCATTTCCTTGCCATCTTTAAAATTGTTGGCAGCCACCCAAGTATTAAAACGTGCTGTTGCAAACAGCATGGCCGCGCTCACTTGTCCACGTAACTCGGCTGGATTCGGCTGCTGTCCGGGTTGAGGACGGCAAAATTCATTGGCCTGTTTGATAAATCCATCAGCACGTTCAAAAAAAACAGCATTGAGCGCTTCTTCTTCAGTGACATCCGTTGCTTCAATTTTTTGAGACATGGCAATTTTCCAACGCAAGAATAAGGCTCTATTATAGGCAAAGCCTTGCAGAAACTGAACCTATGCCGTAGTCTAAAAATAGCCTAAGTATGTGGGGATGCACCAATGCAAGATGCAATTGCGGTACAAAGTCTGAAAAGTGACATTGCCTTATTGCGACAGAATATCTGGCCTCCCGTGCAGTTGGCGCATGTGGAAGGATTGCCGATCTATTATGGCCAGAAGCATGAGGTCGATGCCTACTATCGACAATGGCAGGGACTGATTGAACGGGCTCAGGATCTGTTTCAACCCTTTATGGAAGATGAAGTGCTGGATGCCGTGCATTTGCCCAGCCATCTGAATCTGCCGCTGTTTTATTTTCATGTCGATCGCATCCGGATTAATAAAACCCGCGCCAAAGAATCCAAAACCTTTCGGGGTATCGCCAGTCTGCTCGAGAAATGTGGCCAGTTTGAACCGGAACAGGTACAGGCGATGAGCCAGTGGTTGCACAGTGATGATACGGCTGCACTAGTGGCACATCGTGAATTTATTGATTTGCGCACCTATGTCTTTCAGCATGGGCAGAGTGAGTACACGCGTACCCGGTTTTATGTCAACGGGATTGTGCTGAGTGTGGAGCCACATTTTCAGCTGGTGGATGCCCGCGATAAACCGCGTAAACAGCGCAGTGACAGTTATAGCGATCCCTTGGCGGACAACAATACCTGGAAAGTCTATGGTAAATATCGTGGCTAATCGGTTGGATGCGCCTACTTTAAATCAACCGAATCGAACACACGCATGATTCTGTTTATTCTGTTTCTCAGTGCCTTTGGCGCCGCGACCTTATTGCCATTACAGTCTGAAGCCGTACTGGTTTCAAGCCTGCATTACTCAGGCTATGCACCTTGGCTGCTGATTTTGGTCGCGTCGGTGGGCAATATTCTCGGTTCAACAGTCAACTGGTATCTGGGGCGTTCATTGCTGCGCTTTCAGCACGAACGTTGGTTTGCTTTTTCGCCCCAGCAAATTGCCAAGAGCCAAGCGCTGTATGCCAAGTATGGTTCGGGTTTGCTATTGCTGAGTTGGGTACCGGTGATTGGTGATCCTTTGACCTTGATTGCCGGATTTTTAAAAGAATCCTGGTGGCGTTTTCTGATTTTGGTCAGCATTGCCAAAGTATCACGCTATCTGGTGTTGTATCTGGGCTATCGCGGTATTATGGGCTGAAGAGATCCTGAAAGAATGTGCTGATCATCCGTGGATGGTTTTCTCATTTAAATGTGGAAGAAAAACACGCGAATCCTTATAAAATAAACGTAAGAGGAGAGAGCATGAGCCTGATTTTGCTATACTCGCGAGGTCTTTTGTATTTCTGTCGGTAGGCGAGGAATTATGCGCGGTTTATATCTGATCACCAATGATCATCCGATTGATCTGTTACTGGAAAAACTCCAGGCTGCGCTCGCAACCGGCCATGTGGCGATCTTGCAATATCGTCGCAAAAAAGTATCGCTACCTGATCAGCCCGCTGAAATCGAACGCATTCAGCAGCTCTGTCAGCAGTATCAGGTGCCTTTTTTGATTAATGACAACCTGCAACTGGCGGAGCAATTCGGGCTGGGTGTGCATTTGGGACAAACGGATGGCGAAATTTATGAAGCCAGATCCCGTTTGCCAGCAGATGCCATCATTGGGCGAACCTGTGCCAACTCGATTGCACTGGCAGAACAGGCGGTACAGGATGGCGCGAGTTACGTGGCTTTTGGTGCCATCTATGCAACAGCAACCAAGCCTGAAGCGGGTCATATCGGCCTTGAAACGCTAAAAGCCGCCCGTCCACAGTTTGATCTGCCGATTTGTGCGATTGGTGGTCTCACGGTGGAAAATTCCGGGGTGGTGGTGCAAAGCGGTGCAGACCTGTGTGCTGTGATTAGTGATATTCTGGCGTTGCCCACCCCTGAGATTCCTGCACGTGTGCAGGCCTGGGCCAATTTATTTACCCAAAACTAAGCCAGATTTGATCGTTGTTTAGAATTTAAAATCAGTTGAGACTTCCCATGAGTTTATCTGCAAAGCAAGAACAGTTATTTAAACAGGCCAATAAACATATTCCAGGTGGCGTCAATTCTCCTGTACGTGCCTTTAACGGGGTAGGTGGTACACCGGTCTTTATCAAAAAAGCCCAAGGTGCCTACTTGTGGGATGAAGATGACAAGCGCTATGTAGATTATGTGGGTTCATGGGGGCCGATGATTTTAGGTCATGCGCATCCTGCGATTATCAAGGCCGTGCAGGAAGCGGCGCAGGACGGTTTGAGCTTTGGTGCACCAACCGTACATGAAACTACCTTGGCCGATATTATCTGCGAAATCATGCCATCGATTGAACTGGTGCGTATGACCAACTCGGGGACTGAAGCGACCATGACCGCGATTCGTCTGGCGCGTGGTTACACGGGCCGTGACAAGATCGTGAAATTTGAAGGCTGTTACCATGGCCATTCGGATTCTTTATTGGTGAAAGCCGGTTCTGGACTCTTGACCAGTGGCGAAGGCGAAGCGACTTCAGCAGGTGTACCGGCTGATTTTGCCAAACATACTCTGACTTTGCCGTATAACGATATTGCCACTTTAAAAGAATGTTTTGCCAAATTCGGTCATGAAATTGCCGGAGTGATTGTTGAGCCTGTCGCAGGCAACATGAACCTGGTGAAACCGGTAGAAGGCTTCCTGCAAGCGATTCGTGAGGTCTGTGATGAATACAAATCGGTGTTTATTATCGATGAAGTGATGACTGGCTTCCGTGTCGCTTTGGGCGGCGCGCAGGCACATTATAATGTCAAACCGGACTTGACCACTTTGGGTAAAATTATCGGTGCAGGTTTGCCAGTCGGCGCTTTCGGTGGTAAACGTGAAATCATGCAGTGTATTGCACCACTGGGTAAGGTGTATCAGGCAGGAACCCTGTCCGGTAACCCGTTGGCGATGCGTGCCGGTATTGAAATGTTCAAGCATTTACGTGCCCCGGGCTTCTATGAAAACCTTTCTGCGCAATTGGAAAAATTGTTGAGCGGATTACAGGCCGCGGCTGATGAAGTGGGCATTCCGTTCAAAACCCAGCAGGCGGGTGCGATGTTTGGTTTGTATTTTACCGATCAAGAGGACATTACCAGTTTTGATTCCATGCTGGCTTGCGATGTGGAAGCATTTAAGAAATTCTTCCATGGTATGTTGCAGCGTGGTGTGAATTTTGCTCCTTCTGCCTTTGAAGCCGGCTTTATCTCCTCTGCCCACAGTGATGAAGATATTGCTTTTACCATTCAGGCTGCGCGTGAAACCTTTGCTGAAATGAAATAATCCGGCAGGAATCCAAAAGCCCAGTCTCTGGGCTTTTTTCGTGTCGACCTAATTGAATTCGCATTGATGATATAGAGAAGAAACAATGAAAACCAAAGCCTATTTAACCGAGCAGGATGCTGAGCAATTGCTGCAGTTGGCTGTTGATTACGCCAAACAGAAAAACTGGAATGTCAGTATTGCACTGGTCGATGATTCGGGCTGTCTGCTGGCGATGAAACGTCTGGATGGTGCATCTCCAATGACGGCCAATCTGGCGGTAGAAAAAGCACGCTGTTCAGCACTCAGCCGGATTCCTTCACAAGTGTTGGAAAGCCTGATTCAAAAAGGTCAGATTGGTTTTGTGACCATGCAAAGCTTCTCGGGAATGCTCGAAGGTGGTGAACCGATTCTTTATCAAGGTCAAGTCATCGGGGCATTTGGTGTTTCCGGCGTTAAATCCTATGAAGATGCAGAAATTGCCCAAGTTGCGATTGCCCAGTTTTTGGCGGCTCAAGATTAAACGGTAGAGTGACATGTTGATCCCTATTTTATCGGATCAGCCGCAACATAAACCCGCTCGTGCTTTGCAAGGCGAGGAAATTTTGCCAAGGGTCAGTTGTCTGACCTGAATGTATTGTCTGTAGATTACAGTTGTTTGGAATGACCATGTTGTATGCCTTACCTAAAAAAATCCAGCTCACACCCAGTCAGGCCAAATGGTCGATTCAGTCCTCCCGTAGTGTATTGATCCTGCTGAATCTAAACGCATTGGAACAGTTATCAGGCTGGGCTGAAAGCGATTTGGCGGTGCATCTGCAGCGTCTGCTAAAAAAAGCCCAGGCGCTGGAAATCCCTGTACTTTCGATTAACAGTGACCAGCCAGAAAAAGAACTGATGGCGTTGGGGCAATATTTAGCTGCTGACAGTCAACTGGTCTTGGCCGGCCAGATGGATGGCTTGTTTAATCAGGTGTTAAGACATGTGCATAGTGTGACAGAGCAGGTCTGTGTGGTGGATGACGCAGTTTTGGCCAGTAGCGTCGAGCAGCATATCCAGTGGATTGATTCGATGAGTCAGCAACAGATTCATCATATGAATACTTATAGTCTGACTCGTCTCTGGTCCCTGAGTGCACCTGCTGAACAGATTCTATCCGAAAAGGGCATTTTGTTGGCCGTGGCGGAACAGCTGGATTTACACCCGATGGAAATAGATCTAGCGACTGATTTACGTGAGTATGGTCTAGACTCAGTGGCCATGGTAACTCTGATTGGCCTATGGCGTGCCAACGGAGCGAATATTAGCTATGAGGATTTTTTGCAGCGTCCAAACTTGCAGGCGTTACTGCAACAATTGCCATTGCATCCGCAGCGTTAAAGTCGAGTCATGCTTTTTGGTGAAAAGCAGAAAAACTTGAGCAGATTTGCTGATTTTGCATTGTAATTCTGGGCTAAGATTTTTATTATTGCCGGCTCGTTTTCGAAATCACCTTTGGAATAGAACATTGCCTAATTTTCTAACCGAACACCTGATTCATCGTGATGAAGACTTTATGGTGATCCATAAACCCTCTGGTATCCTCAGCGTGCCCGGCAAAGGTGAAGACCTGCAAGACAGTGTGTTAACCCGTCTTGTCGCTTTAGAACCCAAAACCTTATTAATTCATCGTCTGGATCGGGATACCTCAGGTATTCTGGTTTTTGGTCTCACCCGTTTGGGACAGAACCGAATTTCCCGCCAGTTTCAGGAACGCCAGACCGAGAAAACCTACCACGCTCTGGTGGCGGGGCATTTGACCGGTGAAGGAACCATCGATGTTCCTGTGGTCTATGATCCGACACGGCCCCCCCTGCATATCGCGGATCCGACCGCAGCGAAACCGGCATTGACCCATTGGCAGGCAATTGAGCATTTTACTCTGCACGATCAGCCAGTCACCCGTGTCAAGCTGACGCCGATTACCGGACGCTCGCATCAGTTGCGTGTGCATATGCAGTATTTAGGTCATCCGATTGTAGGAGATACCTTGTATGCTCAGCCTGAGCAGCAGGAATTGACGCCCCGTTTATGTTTACATGCGGAACAGTTAAGTTTCGCACATCCTCAGAGCGATGAAATGCTGAACTTTTACTGTGCAGCGCCGTTTTAATGTAACAACCATTTTATGATGACTGAATCTACTCACTTTTCATGAGTGGTTGTGTCAAAATAGAATGCTGAAAAAAGACTACACCGTGCAACGTGTACGTACCGTCTGAATGATCAGATGTAGTCCTAACTTAAGATAAAGGTGGAAAAATTGCAGCAATTTGCTATTGGTCAGCGTTGGCTATCAGATACAGAAACGGAACTCGGTCTAGGGGTTCTTATTGATGTGGATGAGCGTTCCATCAGCATTTTATTCCCCAAAAGTGATGAAACCCGGGTCTATGCCCGCAATAATGCACCTTTATCGCGAATTATCTTTAACCCGCAAGATGAAGTCCACGATCAGGAAGGCAACCTGTGGATGGTCGAGTCACTCGAAGAGCAGCAGGGCGTGGTCCGTTATCATGTGGTGCGTACACTTGAAGATGGTGAACAGGAACGTAAGGCCCTGAATGAAACCCGGATTGGCGCACAAATCCAGTTATCCAAACCGCTCGACCGTCTGTTGGCCAGCCAGATCGATTATAAAGAATGGTATGACCTGCGTATTGAGGCCATGCAAATGCAGGCCCAGATGCAGACCAGTCCGTTACGCGGTCTGGTTGGACCACGCGTCGGTTTGATTCCTCATCAGCTGTATATCGCGCATGAAGTGGGTAAGCGTTTTGCACCGCGTGTGCTTTTGGCCGATGAAGTTGGCTTGGGTAAAACCATTGAAGCGGGTCTGATCATTCACCAGCAACTGAAAACCGGCCGTGCTGAACGCGTACTGATTTTGGTACCGGATTCACTGCAATATCAGTGGATGATTGAAATGCGTCGCCGTTTCAATCTGCAGTTCTCGATTTTTGATTTGGTGCGTACCGCAGCCATTAAGGAACACGATCCGGAACAGAATCCGTTCCTGACCGAGCAATGTATCCTGGCCAGTGTCGATCTGATGATTGACCATGAGGACTTGCGTGAGCAGGCCGTTGAAGCCGGCTTTGATCTGCTGGTGGTGGATGAAGCGCATCACTTGATGTGGAACGAAGAGGACGGTGGCAATGACCGCTATGACCTGGTAGAAGAGTTGGCTCAACTGACTCCGGGTGTATTGTTACTGACTGCAACTCCAGAGCAGCTCGGGGTGGAAAGTCATTTTGCCCGTCTACGTTTGCTCGATCCGCAACGTTTTAGCTCGTTAGACCGCTTCCTGGATGAAGAAGAACAATACCAACACACGGCAAAAATTGCTGAAGTGTTGATGTCTGACCAGCCTCTGAGCGAACAGCATTTGGCAGCTTTGGAAGGTTTGTTGGGTCATCGTATTGAAGACCAGCCAGAACAGCGTTTCCGTGCGATTCATGAATTGTTGGATCGTCATGGAACAGGCCGTATCCTGTTCCGTAATACCCGTGAAGCGATTCAGGGATTCCCGGGGCGTGACTGTCAGCCTGCGCCACTGCCGGCGCCAGAAAACTGGTCGAAAGACGGCAAAATGCGCGAGCAGATGTGGCCAGAAGAATCGCAGCTTGATGGCTCATGGATGCAGACTGATCCGCGTGTGCCATGGCTAATGGACATCCTGCGCAAAGAACTCAAGCATAAAAAAGTCTTGTTGATTGCCCGTAGTGGACCTGTAGTGGAAGCATTGGAAAATGCCTTGCGCTTGCATGCCGGTATCCGTACTGCCATGTTCCATGAAGGCATGAGTCTGTTGGAACGTGATCAGGCGGCTGCATACTTTGCAGAAGAAAGTTATGGTGCACAAATCCTGCTCTGTTCTGAAATTGGTTCAGAAGGGCGTAACTTCCAGTTTGCTTCGGATCTGATCCTGTTTGATTTACCTGCCAATCCAGATGTGCTCGAGCAGCGTATTGGCCGTCTGGACCGTATTGGTCAGCAAAACCGTATCCAGATTCATGTGCCTTATCTGATTGGAACTGCGCAAGAACGCATGTTCCGCTGGTACAACGAAGCTTTGAACATTTTCAGTAATATTTCACCAACGGCGCAGACCTTGCAGGAAAACTTTATTGTCGATCTGAAAGACTGTCTGTTGTCTGATCAAGGTCAG
Organism: Acinetobacter minutum; assembly: GCF_035916735.1. NCBI lineage: Bacteria > Pseudomonadati > Pseudomonadota > Gammaproteobacteria > Moraxellales > Moraxellaceae > Acinetobacter > Acinetobacter minutum. The sequence goes on along the minus strand of NZ_JAQIHG010000011.1, from coordinate 60,550 downwards.
GTGTTTGAAGATTTACTGGAAGAAGTGAATACTCAGCGTCAGGCACTTGAAGTCGAACTGCAGGCTGGACGTGACCGTTTGCTCGAATACAACTCATGCCGTCCTGTGGTAGCGCAAGAAATTGTGCAGGCACTGGAAGATTATGATGACAACACCCTGTTGCCGATGTTTGTTAAACGCTTCATGGCCGCCACCAATATCGATTTTGATGAGCAAAGCAATGGTACGGTAATCATCAAGCCGACCGACCAGATGCAGGTGCAAGGTCTGACGCTGGATGAAGAAGGCATGACTGCGACCTTTTATCGTGATCAGGCTCAGATTCGTGAAGATGCACAATATCTCACCCTTGAGCATCCATTTATCGAAAGCGTCATGGAAATGATGCAAACCCAGGCCTTTGGCAGTACCAATGTTGCACTGCTCAAATCCAATGCCTTGAAACAAGGGACCGTGCTGCTTGAAGTCTGGTTTAAGGTTGATGTGATCGCACCGAGAGCCTTGAATCTACCGGCCAGCTTGCCACAACAGTTGATTCGTGTCTTGCTCAGTGAAAATGGTCAGGATCTCTCTGCTAAAATCGATCCAACCATTTTGAAACCGTACTTGCATCATTTAGATGGCAATAGCTGCCGTCAGGTGGTAAAAGCACGCCGAGAAGTGATCGAACAACGATATACACAGGCACTGGAAATTGCACGCGGTTCATTGGATGGTCTGAAACAGCAGGCGAAAGAGATCTATGGCAGCAAGTGGCAATATGAAATCGATCGTTTGAACTATCTGAAACAGTTCAACCCGAGCATTCGTCAGGATGAAATTGACCGTTTACAAAAGCTGCAACAAGAAGGTCTGAGCCTGTTAAACGGTTTAGCCGTGACACCGGAAGCCATTCAGGTTCTGGTGGTGGTTAAACCATAATACTGCAGAGCATAAAAAAGCGCCTTCGGGCGCTTTTTGTTATCGCGTTTAAGCGTTTGGTTCCTCATGTAAATGACGTGCGCCTTCCAGAATCATGCGGATCATCATCATGGTTTGTTCTGCCACGACTCGACGTTCATTTTGATCCAGATCAATCACTTTGGCACCCATATGGAAGACCAGTTGGGTAATGGCTTTGGCAGCCAGTTCTGGACGATACAGTTTATTGTTGTGCAGTTGCTCCAAGCGAACCAAATCTTCTTGTAATTCTTGCTGAAAAAAATTCAGTTGGCGTTCCACTGCCTGTTTGTAGGAGGAAGAGCCTGTATACCCTTCACGCAGCAATAAACTCAGGTTGCCTTCATCAGCATCCAGTTGTTGCAGGAAAATTTCCACCGAACTGCGAATAATGCTGTTCTGTTTAGTCGCTTCCAAACGTGCTTCACGAATAATTTGACGCAGAACAATGCCGGCACGATCGATCAGGGCAATAGCCAGTTCATCAACATCTTTGAAATGGCGATAAAAACTATTGGGTGCAATGCCGGCTTCACGTGCAACTTCACGCAGGCTGAGTGAAGCGATACTTTTTTCTGGACCAATCAGGTTCAATGCCGCCTGAAACAATTCTTCTTTCGTGATCGTGGCTTTACGGCCCACACTGCGTGTAGGCATTTTCTCAAGGACATTCAGGTTGTCTTGAGCACGAATATCAATGCTGTTGTGAACGGTAGAAGAGGACGGCATAGTTTTCCATGATTTGGACATCTCTTCGGATTATAGCCACAACACTGCAGCTTGGGAAATGTAATAAATTGCACGAATGTATATACAAATATATATACACATGTATAATAATTAAAAATCATCAGAGTTCAGATGTCATGCAAGCTCTACAAAAACGAAAATCTCCCCTGAATATCCTTGCGGAAGCGGTTTTCGATCCGAATGCAGCAAATTTTTGGTTGCAAAAGATCAACCCTATGTGGTCCGTTCAACAAGCCTTGGGCCAAATTACACAGAAAGAAACCACTGCCAACGGGATTGTCAGTCTGACATTACGTTGCAATCGTCACTTTGTGATGGGGCAGGCAGGGCAGCATCATCCGGTTTTTGTTGAGATCAAAGGCCGTCGTTATGAGCGGACGTATAGTCTGACTCGCATTGACGCTGAACATGTCATGCTTACCGTGAAAAAAGTTGAGCAGGGGCTAGTCAGCACCTGGCTGGTTGAGCAGGCACAAGTGGGCGACGTCATTGAATTTGGTCAGCCTTATGGTGACATGCAGCTTCCACAACAAATACAACCGTTGTTGTTACTCGCAGCCGGTAGCGGGATTACCCCAATGTTGAGCTTGCTTACAGCCTTGCTTGAACAGGATAAGGCCGAGCAAACACCGGTACAATTGTGGTACTGGGTGAAAACCCATCAGGATGTTGCGTTTAAAGCACGTTTTGAACAAATGGCAGACCAGCATCCTCAGTTTCAGTTCAAAGTATTCTATACCCAGGATGTTGAAGCGGATCAGCGCTTAAATGCCCGTCATCTTGAAGACCTGCAACAGCTTGATCAGCTGACTGTTTATGCTTGTGGTCCGTCTGGATTCGTCTCGACAGCAGAGCAATTGTTTACTGGTGCAGCACAGTTCAAAGGTGAAGCTTTTAGTCTGACCCAGTTGGCTTCAGATGAAACTGGTTTCGTCAATATTACCCTGAGTAAATCCAACAAGACTGTGGCTATTCCAAAAGGCCAGTCTATCCTGGTGGGCTTGGAACAAGCCAACCTGAACCCAGAATATGGTTGCCGTATGGGAATCTGCCATAAATGCGTCTGTAACAAGGTGCAAGGTGCAACGAAAAACTTAGTCAATGGTGCACAAAGTACAGAGCCAGGTGATGCGCTCAAATTGTGTGTAAACGCAGCCCAGTCTGACCTTGTGATTGATCTTTAAGAGTATTGTTCTATGAATATGCCAGCGAATATTGCATCAAAAGTTGCATCTAAAATCCAATATTTTAAAAACCCGAAAAACCGTGAATTAAGCAAAACCGAACTGGATGAACTCGCTAAAGAGCTTGATGCCATCAAGCAAGAAGTTCTGGATGATTTGGGTGAACAAGATGCTAAGTACATCCGCAAGATCTATTCAGCAGTGCGTTATACCGGGATTTCCGGCCGTGCTTTGCTTTTTGCAGGCTGGTTCCCACCAGCGTGGGTGTTAGGTACAGGCTTGTTGGGCGTGTCTAAAATTCTAGAAAACATGGAATTAGGCCATAACGTTATGCACGGCCAGTATGACTGGATGAACGATCCAAAATTCAAGGGTCAAACTTTTGAATGGGACATCGTGGGGACTGCAGACAACTGGCGTCAAACCCATAACTACAAACATCATACCTATACCAATATTAAAGGTATGGATGATGATATCGGTTATGGTTTGCTACGCTTATTCCCAGAACAACGCTGGAAACCAGGTTACTTGTTACAACCGATTTATAGTGTCCCATTCTGCTTGCTGTTCCAGTGGGGCGTTGCGATTCAGAACCTGGAAATTGGTAAAGTATGGATGGGCCGCAAAACCAAGCAGGAACTGAAAGAAGAATGGAAACCTTTACAGAAGAAAATTGGCAAACAGCTGTTTAAAGATTATGTTTTCTTCCCGTTAATTGCTGGTCCGGCTGCATTACCTGTGTTTCTAGGCAACCTGGCAGCGAATGGTATTCGTAATGTATGGACCTTTAGTGTGATTTTCTGCGGTCACTTTACTAAAGATGTGGAAGTGTTCCCGAAAACCGTTCTACAAGACGAAAGCCGTGGTCACTGGTATATGCGCCAGATTCGTGGTTCCTCAAACTTAACGGGTTCAGAGCTGTTCCATATCATGACAGGTCACTTGAGCCATCAGATTGAGCATCACCTTTATCCAGATATTCCAGCACGTCGTTACCGTAAAATGGCACCAAAAGTTGAAGCCGTATGTAAAAAATATGGTTTGAACTATAACAATGCCAGCCTGGTTAAACAGTATGGACAGGTGATTGGTCGTATTTTCAAATACGCGTTGCCTTTTAACAAATAAGACTGAATAAACCCAAAATAAAAACCCCCAAATAGTGACCTATTTGGGGGTTTTTCATTATCTAGTGATGAATTCAAGATAGATCTTAGAGGCTTGAGCATTGCTCGGCTTTGTTGCCCAGAATCTCGTTTTGCTGACCTTGCGGATTTTGTAAGTTATTGGAGCAGGTCATATTGCCTTGAATGGTATTTTGACTGACCTGGATCTGTGCTTTGTTATTTTCTAAAGCTAAATTTCCAAGAATAAGATTGTTTATTAAATCTACACGATGTCCGTTTTCTAGTTGAATATTACCATTAAAACGACTGCTTTTAGCAGACACGTGGTCAAAGGTATCATGTGATTCCAGATTGCCTTTAATGGTGACCTGATTTAAATGCAACGAGGCTTGGTTCTCCAGTAAAACATTGCCCGTAACCGTCACTTTTTCCAAAGAACAGTTCTTTTTGACCTGAATATTACTATAAATAGTGCGATTTTTGATGGATCCTTCACATTGTAGATCTGCTGCCCACAAGGGAAGACTACAGCCAGCGATGAGACTAAATAACAGTATTTTCTTCATTGAGGTCGTCCTACATGTTGTTATTCTTATCATTTGCTTCATTAATGTACTGTGAACTAATTCATTTTCACAATATCCGAGATGTAAAGATTTATAAAGTAAAACTTCATAGTGCTTTAGTGGGAGTCAAGAGGATGAGTAAACTCACCCTCTTCATTTGACTTATTTTAATTGAATACTGCCATTTGCATTGACGCTGATTTTTGATTCACCTGCACTCATGTCTTGTACAGGCATGGCCTCTGCACTCGCCAATTTACTCATGCTGCTACGTACCATTGGCTGTGGAAAATAGTTGTTGGTGTTGAGATTGAGGTTAACCAAAGTGTACTGATTTTTGTTCCAAGCCTTACTGACGGCTTGTGCACGCTGTTGAAAGTTTTTCGAAGCTTCGATCATCAATTCGTTTTCAACAGTTTTTCGTTGCTGGTCAGATACACTAAAGCTAATCGATTCAGTTTGGAAATTCTGCTGTAATTCACTGATGAGCTGACTGGCAGCTTTAAAATCCTGACTATTGATCTGGATTTCTGCACGACCCCGCCATTCTTTCAGTTTACGGTTATCCGTATCATAAATCGGGTAAGTGCTCTGCGAACCCGTTTTTACTTTCACCTGAGGATATTTGCGTGCAGTCTGTATTGCTTGAGACATTAATTGGTTCATCTGAGCAGCAAGTTCGGCAGGCTGTCGGTTGGATTTTTCAATAAACAGAATGGCTTGCATTTCGTCATTAGACATCTCACGTGAGGCCTCGGCTTGTAGATTGATAATTTGATAATTCAGACTTTCTACGGGTTGAGCTTGCACATGGGCAAGTACTGAACTGCTCAGTAAAACGCTAGATAAGATAAAACGACGCATATTGTTAACCTTGTTTGTTGATTCTTAAGAAATTGTTGGCTGTTGTGTAAGATAATAATTCTACTCTATGAGTCTATTAGGTAGATTTTGTCTTTAAATTGTAATGAAGGGTAGTTTGCTTGGGCAGGTTTTCTATAAAAAAACAATAAATATCAATCGATTAATTTTGATGAAAGAGGATGATGCTACGAGGTAGAAACATGTGGAATAAATCGTATAAAAATTAAAGTTTTCTTTGGCTTGTCACATAGTATGATGATAATTCAATCTAATAATGAGATTGATAAAGTTTTTCCATGAATCTAGCTCGGTAAACTGCACAAAATACGTTTATTTTCTTTGAAAATTAGGTATCATCGCGCTCCTAGTTATAAGATATATAACACTGTTGTGTCTTCACTAGATTCTAACAAGCACCGAGTCAAAGGACCACAAGTCACCAGACTTATTTCTTTTACCCTTATCAGAGATGGTAATCCGATATGAGCGTTACTTCTGTAAACCCTGCCACCAATTCCACTAACGAATACTACTTGACTCGCCAAAGTCAAATGGAATCGAATGTGCGTAGCTATCCGCGTAAATTACCGCTAGCAATTGCACAAGCACATGGTTGCTGGGTTACTGATGTTGAAGGTACAAAGTACCTTGATTGTTTAGCTGGGGCAGGGACATTGGCTTTAGGTCATAACCATCCTGCGGTGATCAAAAGTATCCAGGATACCCTTGCAAGTGGTCTTCCTTTGCACACTTTGGACTTAACTACTCCATTAAAAGATGCATTTACAGAAGCTTTACTTTCTCACTTGCCAGGTGGTAAAGAAGAATATTGCTTACAGTTCTGTGGACCTTCTGGTGCCGATGCGACTGAAGCTGCGATCAAGCTTGCGAAAACGTATACAGGCCGCAGTTCAGTGATCAGTTTTTCTGGTGGCTACCATGGTATGACCCATGGCTCTTTGGCCATGACAGGTAACCTGAGTGCTAAAAATGCAGTTAATGGCTTGATGCCAGGCGTACAGTTCATGCCATATCCGCATGAATATCGTTGCCCGTTAGGTTTAGGTGGTGAAGCAGGTGTTGACGCTTTAACTTACTACTTTGAACAGTTTATTGAAGATGTAGAAAGCGGTGTGACAAAACCGGCTGCCGTGATTCTTGAAGCAATTCAAGGTGAAGGCGGTGTGGTTATTGCACCAACAAAATGGTTGCAAAAAATCCGTGAAGTGACTGAAAAACACAACATCGTGTTAATTCTAGACGAAGTTCAAGCTGGCTTTGCCCGTTCAGGTAAAATGTTTGCTTTTGAACATGCTGGTATTGAGCCGGATGTTGTGGTGATGTCTAAAGCCGTTGGTGGTAGCTTGCCACTTGCGGTACTCGGTATCAAACGTAAATTTGATGCATGGCAACCTGCAGGTCACACGGGTACTTTCCGTGGTAACCAGTTAGCGATGGGTACAGGTCTAGCTTCACTGCAAGTGATCAAAGAGCAAAACCTTGCACAAAATGCACAAGAACGCGGTGATTTCCTGCAAGCAGAAATGAAAAAACTTGCTGCTGAATTCCCATGTATTGGTCATGTTCGTGGTCGTGGTTTGATGCTTGGTATTGAAATCGTTGATGAACGCCAGCAACCAAATCATATTGGTGCTTATCCTGCGGATGCACAATTGGCTGCTGCGATTCAAACAGCGTGTTTCAACAACCAGTTGTTGCTGGAAAAAGGTGGTCGTAACGGTACAGTGATCCGTCTACTTTGCCCGTTGATCATTACTCAAGACGAATGTGTTGAAGTGATCGCTCGCTTCAAGAAAGCCGTTGCTGAAGCATTGAAAGCGGTACGAGGCTAATCATGGTTGATTTTGCAGAACATCGTAAAGCGTTACTCTGCAATGATGCGCAGTCTATTGCTGACTATGAGTCAGCAATGGCTGAAGCAACGCACGCAGTTGCAGCATGGTTGCAAAACGACAAAATGTATACGGGTGGTAGCATCAAGGAATTGCGTAAAGCAATTGCTTTCCACCCGTCAAGAGAAGGTTTAGGTGTCCATAAAGCGCTTGAACGTATGGTTGAGCTTTTCCTGAATAAAAGCTTGAAAGTTCACCATCCTCATTCATTGGCACATTTACACTGCCCAACCATGGTGACCAGCCAGATTGCAGAAGTGTTGATCAATGCCACCAACCAATCGATGGACTCTTGGGATCAAAGTCCTGCAGGTTCATTGATGGAAGTGCAGCTGATTGACTGGCTCCGCCAAAAAGTCGGTTATGGTTCAGGCCAGGCAGGTGTGTTCACCTCAGGTGGTACTCAATCTAACCTGATGGGTGTGTTGCTGGCGCGTGACGCGTGTATTTCCAAGAACTGGAAAGACGAGAACGGTAATCCATGGTCAGTACAACGTGATGGTATCCCTGCAGAAGCGATGCGTAACGTTAAAGTGATCTGTTCGGAAAATGCACACTTCTCGGTACAAAAGAACATGGCCATGATGGGCATGGGCTTCCAGTCTGTTGTGACGGTTCCAGTCAACGCAAATGCTCAAATGGATGTGGATGCCCTGGATAAAACCATGGCGCATTTACAGGCAGAAGGCAAAATCGTGGCGTGTGTTGTTGCAACTGCGGGAACAACCGATGCCGGTGCGATTGATCCATTGAAGCAGATCCGTGAGATCACCAATAAATATGGCGCATGGATGCATATCGATGCTGCTTGGGGTGGTGCGCTGATTCTGTCTAATGAATACCGTGGCATGCTGGATGGGATTGAATTGTCCGATTCGATTACGCTGGACTTCCACAAGCATTATTTCCAGACGATTTCGTGCGGTGCTTTCTTGCTAAAAGATGAAGCGAACTATCGTTTCATGCACTACGAAGCAGAATATCTGAACTCTGCATACGACGAAGAGCATGGTGTACCAAACCTGGTGTCTAAGTCATTACAAACGACTCGCCGTTTTGATGCATTGAAACTTTGGATGACCGTTGAAGCCCTGGGTGAAGAGCTCTATGGCTCTATGATTGACCATGGTGTGAAACTGACACGTGAAGTCGCGGATTACATCAAGCAAACTCAAGGCTTGGAGTTGCTGGTTGAGCCGCAATTTGCATCTGTGCTGTTCCGTGTGGTGCCAGAAGGCTATCCTGCTGAGTTCCTTGATACTTTGAACCAGAACGTTGCAGATGAGCTGTTTGCGCGTGGTGAAGCCAATATTGGTGTAACCAAGGTAGGGCAGGTTCAGTCATTAAAAATGACTACCCTCAGCCCAGTGGCGACACTCGACAATGTTAAAGCGTTGTTGACTCAGGTGCTGGCAGAAGCAGACCGTATTAAAGATGCGATTGCAACTGGAACGTATGTGCCGCCAATCGATTAATTTCGATATTTCTGCACTGAAAAATCTGTAGTATCTAGAAACGGTCACCTTAGTGGCCGTTTTTATTGTCTTAATTTTGCATTAAAAAAAATATTACAAACAATGTGATCATTTTCACAAAGAAATATTTTGTGTTACATATTGAAAATTAAAGAATTTTAATAAAATCAAAGATAAGACGATAAAAATCATCAAAGCGTCATCAAGTTGTCACTTAATTGTCATATTTTAAAATCAAAATGCACCTATCGAAAATGTACAGCGCACTACAAAAAAGTGACGTACAGCAAACTACATTCACATTAAAGAGAGAAGAGCATGCGCTTCAGCCCACGTCAAATCGCAATCGCTTTAGCTGTATCAGGTGCCACTATTGCTACTGCAGCTAACGCAGCACGTGACACTATCCAGATTGCTGGTTCATCAACTGTACTTCCATACGCAAGTATCGTTGCTGAAGAATTCGGTAATACTTTCCCACAATTCAAAACACCAGTTGTTGGTTCTGGCGGCTCTTCAGCTGGTTTAAAACAGTTCTGTCAAGGTGTTGGTGACAATACTATCGACGTTGCAAACTCATCTCGTAAAATTAAAGATACAGAATTAGCTGCTTGTAAAAAAGCCGGTGTAACTAAAGTACACGAAATCAAAATCGGTTATGACGGTATTGTATTTGCTTCAAACTCGCATAAAGCCGCTTTTAAATTGAAGCCTTACCATGTATTTGCTGCATTGTCTGCACAATTACCATCTAAAGGTAAGTTGGTTGCTAACCCATATACGCGTTGGAACCAGATTGATAAATCACTTCCAAACGAACCAATCACTTTGGTAATTCCAGCATCTAACCACGGTACACGTGAAGTGTTCCAAGAGAAAATGGTTGAAGCAGGTTGTGAAGCGTACGAATACTTCAAAAACCTAGATAAAGATGCTCAGAAAAAAGCATGTTCTACTTTCCGTAAAGACGGTCGCGTAATTGAAATCGCGGGTGACTATACTGAAACTCTAGCACGTTTGAAAACTTCTCCAAGCGCTGTAGGTGTATTCGGTCTAGGCTTCTATGATCAAAACCGTGACAAATTGCGTGTTGCAACTGTAAACAACGTTGTACCAAGCGAAGCAACGATCCTTTCAGGTAAGTACCCTGTATCTCGTCCACTTTACTTCTATGTGAAAGGCGAGCACTTGAAATCAATCAAAGGCTTACCACAATACGTAGAATACTTCCTGAACAAGAAAGTATCTGGTAAAGGTTCTAAATTGGATCGCGCTGGCTTGATCTCAATGAGCGATGCAGAACGTGCAAAAGTACTTGCAGCGTTCAAAGCAGGTAAAACTGTAAACTAAGTTTAAACAAATCAGAGCTGATGCTAGAGAAAGTCTAGCATCGGCTTTTTTTGCTAAATCGAGGTTTTTTCAAAGAATGAAAATTGAAAAAACAGTGGAGAATACATGAATCTGCTACTAATTGGCGTATTATTGGCTCTTGTAGCAATTGCGTATCAGATTGGGCTTCGTAAGAGCCGTACTCTAGCAGGTCAGGGAAATAACTCGGCTTCTTTGCATTCACGTCCTGGTTACTATGGGGCATTGGTTGCATTGTGGTGTGGCATCCCTGCTTTTTTAATTTTGATTGTTTGGGGTTTTGCTGAACCGACCATTCTTCGTCACCTGGTTCTAACCAATCTGCCTGCAGCTGTTGCAGCAGGGATGGATCAGGCAGCTGTTGAAGTGCTTATGGATCGCGTACAGTCGATTGCATCAGGTTTTGGTGTAAGTGATCAACCTGCCGCTTATGAAGTGGCTGCAGCACAACAACTGGCGAAAATGCAAAGTATCAGTGCATACGCTAAATTAGCTGTCATTATTAGTGTTGCCTTGGCTGGTTTGGTCTGGGCGAAAAAACATGTGAGCCAGCAATATCGTGCGCGTAACCAGGTGGAACGTGTCATTAATGTTGCCTTGGCTTTGTGTTCAGGTGTTGCAATCTTGACCACTGTGGGCATTGTGATGTCCATGTTCGGTGAAGCAATGCATTTCTTCCGTTTTGTCAGCCCTGTTGATTTCTTCTTTGGAACTGAATGGAACCCGGGTTTCAGTACTTCAGGTAATGCCGAAGGTAGCTACGGTTTACTTCCACTGTTGTGGGGTACATTGATGGTGAGTGGGATCGCCTTACTGGTTGCGGTACCGATCGGTTTGATGATCGCGATTTATCTTGCAGAATACGCTTCTGCGCGTTTGCGTTCTTGGGCTAAACCAACCATTGAAGTGCTTGCAGGTATTCCAACGATTGTATATGGCGTATTCGCCATGATGGTCATTGGTCCATTCTTTAAAATGCTCGGTGATAGTGTCGGTCTGGAAATCAATGCAACAAGTGCACTGACCGCAGGTTTTGTAATGGGTATTATGATTATCCCATTCGTTTCATCTTTATCAGATGACATTATTACTCAGGTACCTCGTGCACTCCGTGATGGTTCTTTGGGACTTGGCGCAACCAAATCGGAAACGATTCGTCAAGTGGTTTTACCTGCTGCCTTACCAGGGATTACTGGTGCGTTCCTGCTTGCTGTATCTCGTGCAGTGGGTGAAACCATGATTGTGGTTCTTGCTGCGGGTAACAGTCCGTTACTGCATGCAAACCCATTTGAAGCCGTTTCAACCGTGACTGTGACCATTGTGAAACAGCTAACAGGTGATACTGACTTCTCTAGTCCACAAGCATTGGTGGCATTTGCATTGGGTCTTACGTTATTCGTGATTACCCTAGGTTTGAACATCATCGCACTTTACATCGTGCGTAAATACCGCGAGCAATACGAATGAGTACATCCAATACCTCTCTTCTGGACCAAAATGCCGCTCAATTACGTGAAGAGCGTAAAGACAAGATCACGAAATCTTTGGCTAAACGTCACCGCAAAGAAAAGACTTTCCGTTTGTTTGGTCTTTCCGCTGTCGTGGTGGGCTTGTTTTTCGTAGCGCTATTATTTGGTAGCATCATGTCAAAAGGCTTGCCTGCATTCTGGCAAGCGAGCATCACGATTCCGGTATATTTCGATCCTGATCTGATTGATGCTGGTCCACAACCGGCCAAGAATGCCAATGAGAACCCAGCACAATACCAGGCGCGCTATGTCGAATGGCAAACCAAGATGGGTATGGTGGATTGGGATGCACTGATTGTGAATGGCATGATTGCAAAAGATCCAACGCTTGAAGCTCGTCGTGATTATCTCAACAGTGTTTATACCAGTTCTGAAGCGTATCGTTTACGTGACATGGTGATGGCGGACCCTGCGTTAATTGGTCAAAAGAAAGAAATGACCTTTCTTGCAGATGCCAACGTTGATGTCTGGATGAGCGGTAAAATTGACCGTAGCTTGCCAGATGATCAACAACAGCTTGATGCAGATACTCGTAAGCTGATTGATGATCTAGAAGCAAAAGGAATTTTGGAAAGCAAGTTCAACACCAATATCTTTACTAATCCAGATTCACGCAGTTCGCCAGCAACTTCAGGTATGGCTGGCGCATTCATGGGCTCATTGTTCATGATGCTGATCGTTATCCTAATTTCAATTCCAATTGGTGTGGCGAGTGCGATTTATCTTGAAGAATTTGCACCAAAAAATATCTGGACTGATATTATTGAAGTGAACATCAACAACCTTGCTGCTGTTCCATCGATTGTCTTTGGTTTGCTCGGTGCTGCGATCTTCATTGGCTGGATGCATTTGCCTTTGTCTGCACCCGTGGTGGGTGGTTTAGTGTTAAGTTTATTAACGCTTCCAACGGTGATCATTACTACACGTGCATCGCTAAAAGCTGTACCTCCTTCGATTCGTCAGGCAGCTTTGGGACTTGGTGCATCTAAAGTACAAACGGTTTTCCATCATGTCTTGCCATTAGCACTTCCAGGCATCATGACGGGTGCGATTATCGGTGTTGCACATGCATTGGGCGAAACTGCGCCACTGCTATTGATTGGTATGAGTGCCTTCGTTGCCAGCATTCCTGCGACTCCAATGGATCAGGCAACTGCTTTACCAGTACAAGTCTACTTATGGCAGGGTAACGAGTTACGCAACTTCTTTGAAGGTCGTACTGCTGCAGCGATTATTGTACTTCTTGCCTTGATGATCGGACTAAACAGTCTAGCCATCTGGCTACGTAAAAAATTCGAAGTGCGTTGGTAATTGAGGCCACACCATGAATACTCTTGATGTAACAAATTCCTTAAAACAGGATAAAGCTGTGAATTCTGAACATACACAATTTACTTCTCAGTCTACTGAGCCAAGCCGTCCAAGCACTTCGTTTACTTCGCAATTCGAAACTGGTACTTCAAGCAAAAAAAATGCGGATAAAACCGTCAAAATCAGTACCAATGATGTGCATGTGTACTATGGTGAAGCTGAAGCCATCAAAGGGATCGATTTAGAGATCTATCAAAATGAAGTGATTGCCTTCATCGGTCCTTCAGGTTGTGGTAAATCGACCTTCCTACGTACTTTAAACCGTATGAATGACACGATTGATTCATGTCGTGTGACAGGTAAAGTCATGCTGGATAACCAGGATATTTATGATCCAAATCTAGATGTGGTCTTGCTGCGCGCACAAGTAGGAATGGTATTCCAAAAACCAAACCCATTCCCGAAATCAATCTTTGATAACGTGGCTTATGGCCCGAAATTGCATGGTTTGGCACGTGACAAATATGATCTGGAAGAAATCGTAGAGAACAGCTTACGCAAAGCCGGTCTTTGGGATGAAGTTAAAGATCGTTTGAACCAGCCAGGAACAGGTCTTTCAGGTGGTCAGCAACAACGTTTGTGTATCGCGCGTACTATTGCCGTGAGTCCCGAAGTGATCTTGATGGATGAACCATGTTCTGCACTTGATCCAATCGCGACAGCAAAAGTCGAAGAATTGATTTCTGAATTATCGACTCAGTACACCATTGCGATTGTGACGCACTCAATGCAACAGGCTGCACGTGTGTCGGACCGTACAGCATACTTCCACTTAGGTGACTTGATTGAAGTGAACTCAACTGAGAAAGTCTTCACTCAACCTGACCATCAGTTGACAGAAGCGTACATTACCGGACGTTTCGGTTAATCGATTTCCTCGGTGAAGGAGCCGTTTGCACTAGAGTGTGAACGGCTTTTTTATTCTCTATTGCAAAAAACATATTGAATTTTAAGCGATTGGCCTTCATCTTTATGATCGTAAATGAATTTTGAGAATAGTACCGGTATGTTATTTCACTTGCCTAAATTTCCAGCGGAACTTCATGTCACTCATTTGAATGCCCGAGTGAATGAGCAACGTAAAAAGATTGCACAAAATACAGCATCCAAATTTGAACTATTACAATTAAGTCAACAGCTGGCCAAAGAGGCAAGACTTCGCAAGAAACAAAAGCAGAAGATTTTTGTGATTGATTTCAAAGGAGATATACAGGCTTCAGCGGTTGAAAATCTGCGTGAAGAAATCACCCTGATTCTCGCTACAGCCAAAGCCGGACGTGATCGCGTGGTGGTGCGTCTAGAAAGCCCGGGAGGAATGGTGCATGGTTATGGTTTAGCTGCTGCGCAATTGGTGCGGTTACGTGATGCCGGTTTCCATTTGACCATTTGTGTCGATAAAGTTGCGGCGAGTGGGGGTTACATGATGGCATGTATCGCCAATGAGATTATTTCTGCACCATTTGCGGTGCTAGGCTCGATTGGGGTGGTGGCACAGGTGCCGAACTTTAATCGTTTGCTGAAAGAGCATCATGTAGATTTTGAGCTGTACACGGCGGGGGAATATAAGCGTACCGTCACCATGTTTGGTGAAAATACCGCAGAGGGTAAAGCCAAATTTGAGCAGGAATTACAGCAGACACATCGACTGTTCAAACATTTTGTTGAAAAGTACCGTCCTAAATTGAATGTTGAGAAGATTGCTACCGGTGAGCATTGGTATGGTCAGGATGCTCTGGATCTGAATTTGGTGGATCAGTTACAGACCTCAGATGAATATTTACTCGGATTATTGGCGCAACATGACATTTATGTGATCAGTACCCGCCGCAAGCCTACACTCGGTGAAAAGCTCGGATTACAGGCTGCACAACTGGCGGATCATGTCATCCCAACTCTGGTGGATAAGTTGATTAATCAGGTGACTAAGACTAATCACAGTCTCGTTCAGTTGCGTGATAGCCAGCTTTAATGATCTAGATGCTACTTTGTAAAAAGCACTGAATTTCAGTGCTTTTTATTTATTTAAAAGATTTACCGTGATGCTATGTATGATTTCTTGGTAAATTTGATCATTACAGATGTTTATTCATCAAAATATGCGTTGTCGTTTAATCATTGATTAAGTTAGAGATTGCAAAATAAGCATAATATTCGGGGGGAGTTATTCATGCAGGCCTTGCAGAGCAAGATTCATTTGGATAGCGCAATTCGCTTTCTGCATCTCATTATTATGTTGAGCTTTTTAGCCGCCTATTTGACCGGTGATAGCGAAGATTGGCATGATTGGCACATGATGTCTGGTTATACCTTGGCGATCAGTTTGGGATTGCGTCTGATGTGGCAATTTCTGGCACCGATGCTTGGAGTGAGTCAGCCGTTTGGTTTGCGTAAGCGGTTGACCATCGGCAAAAACTTTCTGCAGCGGGTTTTCAAAGCACCTGCTCATTTGATATCACAAGCTAGTTTGCAAGCCTTAAGTTCCGGCCTGTTTCAGGCCAGTATTTTGCTGATTTTTTTGGTGTTACCTTTTACTGTAATTTTTGGCTATGCTACAGAAAATACCTTTAATCATATGCTAAAAGAAATTCATGAATTTCTTGCTAACCTGTTTTTAACTGCCGTGCTGTTGCATATTGCATCGCTACTGTTGAATATGGGGGTTCAGAAAAAATTCTGGGCAAAAAAAATGTTCTGGGGACAGGAATTTTCAGGAACCGCTTTGTTCAGTATGGCTTTGATGCTAGGTGGGTTAATGGCTTTCTGGTATTGGTATCTCAGTTAATTGTGTTTGAATCATACATATAAAAGTTAGGATGATAAAAATGAAAATGGGCAAATCGATTTGCCCATTTTTTCTATAAAACGTCATAAATTGTTTAGTGAGGAACCTGTTTGTTTTTACGATGGGCCGCATATAAGGCAGGCAGGCCATATAACACCCCTCCTAGAATGGCTAAGAACATATCCTTATGGGCATCCCACGCATCGCCTTGTTGGCCATTATAGTTTTCTGCAGCTTCTGGTGACATGGTCAGTGCAATCCACCATTCCAGTAGCTCGTAAATTAAGCTGGAGGCCATAATAAACTGGATGGCGATCAGAAACAGGACATAGGGTTTGATCGGTGGTAGCCAGGCCTCAAATGTGCGGTAAATAAAAGGATAAAGTAATAAACCACATCCAAAATGGATGAGTCGGTCATACATATTGCGGGGCCAGCCCATAAATTGATCGAGATCAAATCCGAACTCGTGGATTAATAGTTCATTATAGGGGACATAAGAATATAGATAATGGGCACCGATGATGTGTAGGATCAAAAATACGTTGTAGAGATGGAACGCCCATAAGCTGTAACCAAAACGTTTATTCAGAAGAATTAACAAGATCACCATAACCACCGTGCCAGACTGATGTAGCAGGTAGGCAGCAAATTCAAGTGGATGAATTGATGCAAGCAGAGAGGCCAGTAGTACCAGTCCTAAACTGCCCCAATGGGCCATGCCAAAATTTTTATAGATCATGGGGATTATCGAGTTATTCTTAAAAATAAAAAAGCGAAGCATAGAGCTTCGCTTTTTGAATGTGAATTGTCAACAATTACAGTTTTTCAATTAACACCTTGATTTGTTTTGCTTGTTCAGCGGCATTACCGGTATAGCTTGCAGGTGTCATTTCAGCCAAACGTGCACGGTCAGCCGCAGGAACTTGTACAAGTTCTTCACCATTCACGAAATTCACCATCATGTCGCGAGTCATTGCTTGACCACGAGTAAGTGCTTTTAATTTCTCGTATGGTTTTTCTACGTTGTAACGACGCATTACCGTCTGGATTGGCTCTGCTAGAACTTCTTGAGCCTGATTAAGGTCTTCAAGTAAACGTGCAGCATTCAACTCAAGCTTACCAATCCCTTTTAAGCAGGCATCAAATGCGATCAAGCTTTGTGCAAAACCAACACCCATGTTACGTAATACTGTTGAGTCTGTAAGGTCACGCTGCCAGCGAGAAATAGGTAACTTTTCACCCAAGTGTGCCAATACGGCATTGGCAATTCCTAAGTTACCTTCAGAGTTTTCAAAGTCGATTGGGTTCACTTTGTGCGGCATAGTTGAAGAACCGACTTCGCCTTCTTTAAGTTTTTGTTTGAAATAACCCAAAGAAATATAACCCCAGACGTCACGGTTAAAGTCGATCAATATGGTGTTGAAACGACGTAACGCATCGAACAGTTCAGCCATGTAATCATGTGGTTCGATTTGTGTAGTGTATGGGTTGAATGTTAAGCCCAAAGATTCAACAAAGGCTTGTGAATGGCAAGCCCAGTCAATATTTGGGTAAGCAGACAGGTGCGCATTGTAGTTACCTACAGCACCGTTGATTTTGCCAAGTAATTCTACGTTATTGAATTGTTTGATTTGACGTGCCAAGCGGTAAGCGACGTTGGCCATTTCTTTACCCAAAGTGGTTGGGCTGGCAGTTTGACCGTGAGTACGAGACAACATTGGTTGGTCTGCATGGGTTTCAGCCAAAGCGACAATCGCATCCAAGATTTTTTGCATAGATGCTGCAAGCACTTCACGGCCATTTTTTAACATCAAGGCATGTGACAAGTTGTTGATGTCTTCAGACGTACAGGCAAAGTGAATAAACTCACCAGCATTTTTCAGTGCGTCAATCCCTGCAATTTTTTCTTTTAAGAAATATTCAACGGCTTTCACGTCATGGTTGGTCGTGCGTTCAATTTCTTTAATACGGTTAGCGTCATCTTCAGAGAATTGTGCGACGATTGCATCAAGTGCTGCATTGGTTTCATCTGAGAATGCAGGAACTTCAGTGATTTCAGGGCGGTTCGCCAAGGCTTGTAACCAACGTACTTCAACCGTTACACGAGCATGAATCAAGCCGAACTCAGAAAGGAAAGGGCGCAGCGCGTCACATTTGCTGGCATAACGTCCATCAAGTGGAGAAAGTGCGGTTAAAGCATTCATAGGGATTCCTTAATCATGGAATAAAGGTAAAAGTGAAAGTCTTTGCAGCATGGTTAAATGACCTGATACTGCAAACGGGCCAAATCTTGAATATCGTGCAATAGCTTACGCTTGCTAAAAATCATGTTCCAGGAGCTGCCACCCAGCTGACGCCACAGGTGCGCCAGTTGCAGGCCAGTAAACAGGCTGGCACGAATCCGGTTGGTGTGCTGGCTGTCTTTAAACGCTTCCGGATTTCCTCTGACCAGAATCCGCGGGTTGATCTGACCGGCGGTATCCACATAGGTCTGTGCCAGATTGGCAAGAATGCTTGGATGCAGATAATTATTGTCGAAGAAAGACAGCTGTTTCAGAATTTTTTGCTGTGATTGTTCAATAATTTCAACGTATTTGGGATTGCTATAGACTTTTTTTTCCAGTTGCAGCAGCGACATCGCATAGGAAAGCGGTAATTTGGCATGGCTGAGTTTGGGTAATTTGGATTTGGGCATCACCGAAAAGGGCTGGGTAATACTACTTTCCAATGTTTTAAGTCCCAAGGACACATCAGCCAACTGATGAAAAAAATCCAGCGTTTGGGTGGAATGATTGCGGGTGGGACGAATGTTCAGGCTGGCTTTGAGCAACTGTTCAAAATAGAAATTGCCACTTTCACCAATGCTGTGACGCCCGCTCATAGCCGTCATATGTGTGAGCTGGGCAGCCTGAAAAACACCAGCCAAGGCCAGTGCACGGTTTTGCCGTGTGCTTAAAGCGGGTGGTTGCTGAAAAGGTAGCTCAACCATGCCTGACATTCCTTTAAATAAAATCCGGTTTAGGTGCATTGGTCTGTAAAATGACCCCGCCACCCAAACAGCTCTCATCCTGATAAAATACCACGCTTTGGCCTGGTGTCACGGCACGTTGTGGCTCGTCAAACTCAACACGAATTCGGCTACTGTCTGGCGTATCGCGATACAGTGTGCAGGCTTGGTCTGGCTGACGGTAACGGGTTTTAGCTGTGCAGCGTAAACCATTCGCGGGAATTTCTTGTTCTCCAGCAACCCAGTCGACATTGTCTGTCCAGAGCATGGTGCTTTGCATCAGCGGATGCTCATGTCCTTGACCAACGACCAGACGATTGCCTTCAACATCTTTATACAGCACAAACCAGGCACCTTCTTGGGCACCTTTCATGCCACCGAGACCGATACCACCGCGCTGTCCCAAGGTGTAATACATCAGGCCATGATGCTCACCCACTTCCTGACCATTATCTAGCACGATCTTGCCGGGTTGAGCGGGTAAATATTGTTTAAGGAAATCATTAAAACGGCGTTCACCAATAAAGCAGATACCGGTTGAGTCTTTTTTCTTTGCGGTCACTAAACCTAATTCTTCGGCAATTTTACGCACCTGTGGTTTTTCAATTTCACCTACAGGGAAAAGGGTTTTATTGATTTCGCGACCATGTACTGCGTGCAAGAAATAGGTCTGATCTTTATTTTTATCCAAACCGCGCAGCAGAGGGGCGTAGGCTTCGCCTTTCGAATTGTAGAGTGTCTCACCTCGACGTGCGTAGTGGCCTGTGGCAATAAAATCTGCTCCCAGTGTCATCGCATGGTCGAGAAAAGCACGGAACTTGATTTCTTTATTGCAGAGAATATCCGGGTTCGGCGTACGGCCAGCTGCATATTCCGCCAGAAAATGTTCAAACACCCGGTCCCAGTATTCCATGGCAAAATTTGCAGTGTGCAACTTAATTCCGAGTTTGTCACATACAGCCTGCGCATCGGCCAAATCTTCCAGTGCTGTACAATATTCCGTGCCGTCATCTTCTTCCCAGTTTTTCATGAAAAGACCTTCAACCTGATACCCTTGTTGAAGTAATAGCGCTGCAGAAACAGAAGAATCTACACCACCTGACATACCGACAATGACACGTTGTTGCATAGGATTAGGCATCCAAATGAGAGGTTAATGAGGGAGAAAAATGCTCATAAATTAGCGACAGTGGATATTTCTGACCCGCTAGGGCATCTTGAATGGCTTTGATAACCAAAGGACTACGCGCACGTGCTGAAGCTTGCAGTTCATCTAAGCTCATCCAGCAAATGCCGGTAATACCATCGTCTAGCTCAGCTGAAGCATCATACTCAATGCTATGTGCCAAAAAACAGAAGCGGTAATAGGTACGATCAGGAAACATTGGCGGTGTATAGGTATAGATCCCGAGTAAGGAATCAATTTCCACCGTGTGGCCAGTTTCTTCTTGGGTCTCGCGGATCGCGGCCTGGATCAGGGTTTCCCCACATTCCACATGACCTGCAGGCTGATTGAAGACAGTATGAACCACCCCTTCAGTATGTTCTTCAACGAATAAATAACGCCCGTCTTTTTCTACGACAGTCGCAACAGTGACATGGGGTGTCCAAGCGGTCATCAAAAAGCACCATAGGATAAAAGTCGTATTCTACGAAATTTCTCGGTACATGGCTATGCCGATCTAACCGTGAGGTACCTGATATCAGATAAAATACTGATCATCAGGCTCACATGTCTAAACTAGCAAATCTTTAATCTGCAGCCTGATTGTCTTTATGGTGGTTCATGACCTTCACATAATGTAAGGCTGAATATGGCAAGAAGGCGATTTCTTTTTCGGTCAGTGGACGTACCTGCTGTACCGGACTTCCCACATACAGATAGCCGCTTTTTAATACCTTGCGTGGGGGTACCAGACTACCTGCACCAATCATCACGTTGTCTTCAATGATCACGTCATCGAGTACCACAGTATTGATCCCGATTAAGACCCGATTACCAATGCTACAGCCATGCAAGGTGACATGGTGGCCAATGGTGACATCTTCCCCGATGATGAGCGGAGAACCATTTGGTTTTACCTCATTTTTATGGCTGACATGCAGCATGGCATGATCTTGCACATTGCTATTACGGCCGATCTCAATGCTGTTGACATCCCCACGGATGACTGCAAAAGGCCAAACCGAAACATTTTCGGCCAGTTTGACATCGCCAATTACGACGGACATGTCATCAATATAACAGCTGGAATCAATTTGGGGCTGATGTTCGAGGTACGGCCGGATATTCTTTTGCATAGGTTTAGCTGAATTTTTATAGATAGGGATAAAGTATAAAATAAAAAAGCATTCATACCGTAGATATGAATGCTTTTTTGCAGCGACCTGAATTTAGAACAGGTTGCTGAAGAATTGCTTGATATGGTCAATCAGACGTGAGAAGAAGCCGGCTTCTTCTACTGGTTTTAAGGCAACGAGTGGTTTTTCAGCAATCACTTTACCATCTAGGCTTGCCACTAATTTACCAATCACCTGACCTTTTTGTAGTGGCGCATTCAGTTTAGGCTGAACCACCAACTGGGTTTTGATCTTGTCAGCTTGGCCTTTTGGCATAGTGACGTTGAAGTTTTCCGCTAGACCGATTTGTACTTCATTTTCTTTACCAAAATAGACTTTGCTCTTTGCAAGCACCTGATTGGCTGGCTGTACGTTAACGGTTTCAAAGTTCGCGTAGCCCCAAGCGAGCAGTTCACGTGTTTGTGAAGCACGTTCATTCATGCTTGGTGCACCAAAAATCACCGAGATCAGACGCATTGGACCACGTTTGCTGGATGTTGTCAGACAGTAACCAGCTTCTTCAGTATGACCGGTTTTTAAACCATCCACGCTTGGATCGGTATAAAGCAGGGCATTACGGTTACCTTGCTTGATACCGTTAAAGGTAAATTCTTTTTCTGAATAGATTGGATAATATTTTGAGCTGTCTTTAATGATGTGCTGTGCCAGTGTTGCCATATCTTTCGCTGTAGAGTAGTGACCTTCAGCTGGCATACCGGTTGAATTCATGAAGTGTGTATTGGTCATGCCAATACGTTTTGCTTCTTGGTTCATCGCATGAGCAAAAGTCCCTTCATTGCCAGAAATGTGCTCTGCCATGGCTTTAGAAGCATCGTTACCCGATTGAATAATAATCCCGCGCAGCATCTCCAATACGGTTGCCGTACCATTCAATGGGACATACATACAGGACTCTGTGCTGCTACCACGGCACCATGCGGATTCGTTCATGCGAACTTTTTCATTTTCCGTCAGTTCGCCTTTTAATAATTTTTGCTCGATGAGGTAACTGGTCATCATTTTGGTCATCGATGCAGGGGCTAGCTTTTCATTTTCATTTTTGGCAGCCAGGATTTGTCCCGTCTCGTAATCCATCAACACATATGATTTATTGTTTAATTCTGGTGGAGAGGATAAGACTGTTGCTGCATAAGAAAAACTAGGTATAAGTAACAATGCAGCAATGGCGCTTTTTCGGGTCATTCTAGGTGTTTCCAATCTTAGTACAGGGGCACAAACGAGCTAGCATTTTAGGACAAAGCAAAGCCGACTGCTATGGGCAAAGTCGGCTTATTTCAGAATGTATTGTAACTATTTAGTTTTTGCGATCGTAGGCCATGATCTCTTCACAGATTTGTTTATTTTCAGTATCTCCAGCCACTTGGGCATCGTTTTGAGCTTCTTTCAGGACTTTCTCGAATTGCGCTGTTTGGCTCAGTTGTTTTAATGCAGCAACGGGATCTTTTTCTTGTGGCAAATGTTCAGCGGCTAAGGCTGCCATCCCTTGCTTGAACTGTGGGTTATCACCGACCAATTTCGGGCAAATGTCCGACAAAACGTAAATCGCTGCCAGCTCTTCTTGAGTAATTTGCTGTTGAGTGACTTCAATATTTTCCGTAGAGGCTGCCTGAGTACTGCTCAGTACGAACGCCATGCTTAATCCGAGGCCATATGCACACGTTTTTATCCAGTTGAATTTCATGTTATTCCTGATGCGTCTTGATCAAACCATAATGCAAAATAGCCTAATGCTTTTGCAATCGAAATGTCGCAAAAAAATGTATCAATGCTGTTGCTTTGAATCACATGTCTGGGGTGTTATTTAAATAACTCATGTATGGTTTGAATGACTGTAGCGGGGCAACGAATAAACGCGAAGCTTATAGATCTAGGCTTACACCGAAGTTGTGAACCTGTTCATGTAATGACTGGATGAAACTGTTGAAGTCGCTATAATCCATAATCGATTTTGTATTTTTACTTTTCGCTGTTTATTAATAGATTGAGATTGTTGTGAATATTCTTCTTGCCAATGATGATGGTGTTTTTGCACCCGGGATTCAAGCACTTGCACACGCATTACGACCGTTAGGCCGTGTCGTGATTGTGGCACCAGAAAGCGAACGTAGCGGTTTTTCTAGTGCCCTAACCCTAGACCGCCCTTTACGTGCTGTACCGATTGCTGAAGATGTCTGGGCAGTCAATGGTACACCGGCGGATTGTGTATATTTATCTATGAATGGCCTGTTTGATTTCGAATTTGATCTGGTGGTCAGCGGCATTAACAGTGGTGCCAACCTTGGTGATGATGTGCTGTATTCGGGAACCGTGGGTGCTGCATTTGAAGGGCGTCTGATGAAACAGCCAGCACTTGCGGTTTCCTTGGCAGGGAGTAATGTTCGTTCTTATTTGCATCCGAATGATTATGCCGTTGCAGCAAAATGGATGCATGATTTTATTGCCGCAGGGGTGCCCAAATTGCCTCCACGCCATATCCTGAATATCAATATTCCAGATGTGGAAGAGCTACAGGGCGCACAGATTACCTATCAGGGCCGCCGGACACAGTCTAAACCGATTACCAGCCATGTCGATCCACGTGGCCGTCAAGTCTACTGGATCGGACTGGCCGGTGAAGCAGTTGCTGAACCTCGTAAAAATGTTGCTGATATTCAGTCCGATTTTTTTGCGGTTGCGAATGGTTACGTGAGCATTACCCCGATTCAGATGGATGCAACCAATTATGAGGTTCTCAGCAGTTTACAAAACCAATTAAGTGCAATGCGATAAAAACAAAATAGAATGTTATAACTTTGTGAAAAAGACAGCTGGATACAGGTGTTTTAGCTGTCTTTTTTGTTAACCTTAGCCCATCTTGATTTTTATGTTTGACTGAACCTGGAGAGGGAGATCAATGCAATTGCTTCGACAACAGCCATTCTTTTATGTGCCGACAAATATGCTAAAAACCATCGTGTTGTCCGTAGCCGTTGTTTCAACGATTGCACTGACTGGTTGTGCCTCTAAACCTCAAGTCAATAATCCTGCACGTTATGCGATTGCTCCTGAGTTCTACACTGTGCGTTCCGGAGATACCTTGAGTGGGATTGCTGCGCGCTACGGCTTGAGTTACACCAGTATTGCTGAAATGAATGATATTACACCGCCTTACCGGATTTATGTGAATCAGTCATTACGCCTGAAACAATCTGGGACAGCGCGTCGCAGTACTACGACCCAAGCTGTTACACAAGCTGCACCGATTCAACGTCAAAGTATGAATTTTCCGAGTGCCCCAGTCGTGAGCAGTCCACCTGTTCAATCAGCTACTTCGGTTGCAATTGCGAAAGCGAGTAACTTACGTTGGGTGAAACCAAGTAATGGTGCCGTGCTGCAAGGTTTCAATCTAGCCAGCAATGTGAAGGGGATTCGCTATGCGGGTAATATGGGGGATCCTGTATATGCAGCAGCAGATGGTCAGGTAGTCTACGCTGCAGATGGCTTAAAAGAATATGGCAATCTGGTGCTGATTAAGCATATTGATGGTTATATCACTGCCTATGCACATAACAGTAAAATGAATGTGAAAAGTGGTGAAAATGTGAAAGCAGGGCAGAAGATTGCTGAGATGGGATCGAGTGGAACCAATCGTGTGATGCTGGAGTTTCAGGTCCGTTTAGATGGTAAGCCGGTGAATCCTGTCGGTGTTTTACCAACTAATTGATAAAAATAATGCATTATGTGAAATTCCTCGTATAATACAATGAGTTGCTTTTATCAAAAAGGATGGAGCATCTCATAATTTCAGAGGGAAATTTATGTTAGACCAACTTCGAGCAATGGGTGTCTTTGCTTGTGTTGTAGAAAAAAGTTCATTCAGTGGTGCTGCCCGAGCTTTGGGCATTACCACCAGTGCTGTCAGCCAACAGATTCGCTCCTTAGAACATGAAATGGAAGTCACCCTTCTGCACCGTTCGACACGAAAGCTGAGTTTGACTGAGGCGGGCCAGACTTTTTTCCACAGCTGCCAAGAAATGCTCGCTGCTGCGGAACGCGGCAGAACGCGTATCAATGAATTGCGTGATGATCTGGTTGGTGAATTACGTATCGCTACGACGCCTGAATTGGGGGCAAACCATCTGGTGCCTGCTTTGTCGCACTGGATGGCGGCGCATCGTGGCCTATCCGTTAAAATAGAAACCAATAACCATGATGTCGACTTGATAGAAGGGCGGATTGATATTGCACTGCGGATGAGTCCTCAGGCAGAAGATCAGCATATTGCATCTGTACCATTAACACCGGTTGAACAGATTCTGGTTGCTGCACCGAGCTATTTAAATCAGACCGTACCGCTCACCCGGCCGGAAGATTTACAGCATCATGAACTGCTTCCAACCAATATCATCAAGAATGATCGGCATTTCGCATTTCAGCACAACAGCACTGGCGAAGCAGTTGAGGTTGAGATGAATGCCCGTTTGCATTCCAATAATGTTTCAGTCGCCAAATCCTTGTGTAAACAGGGCCACGGTATTGCACGCATTTTTTATCTGGATGTGCAAAAAGAATTAAAGAACGGGTCGTTAGTGGAAGTCCTTCCGGAATGGAAATTACCCGCGTTCACTTTATGTGCGATGATTTCGAAACAAGAACAACAACCGATTAAAATCCATCGCTGTGTTGATGCATTGAAACAATATTTTAGCCAGTTACCCGGTGGCCGAATTTTTCAAGACGCTTTATAAAAGCTGAAGAATAAAAAAAGCCGCGAACCGCGGCTTTTTCAATGCATTAAATCATTAGGCTGCAAGAAAATCCTGGATCAATGGAACCAGACGCTGCACAAGATCGTCAGCCTGTTCGCGGGTCATGTTCAATGGCGGCAACAGACGTACCACATTGCCAGCGGTTACGTTAATAATGAGTTTTTGCTGATCACGAGCAATATTCACCAGTTCCGCACAAGCTTTTGGTAGTTCAATCCCGATCATCATGCCGAAACCACGAACAATCACGTTCTGGACTGCCAGTTTTTCACGCAGTTGATCCACGATGTACTGACCCACTTGAGCGGCATTTTCCATGGTGTTTTCTTTTTGCATTAGGTCGATCACGGTATAGACTACGCGCGAACCCAAAGCCGTACCACCGTAAGTTGAACCGTGGTTGCCTGCTGCCAATACGCCAACAGCACGTCCTTGAGTCATGACCGCGCCAATCGGGAAACCATTACCCAATCCTTTTGCTGTGGTTAAAACATCTGGCACGATATTGGTATGCTGATAGGCAAAATATTTTCCGGTACGGCCATTACCCGTCTGGACTTCATCCAGCATCATGAGCCAGTTGTGCTGGTTACAGATCTGACGGACGTCTTCAAGATAGCTAAACCCTTGTGGTGCAGTATTGACACCGCCTTCACCCTGGATCGGTTCAATCAAAATCGCCACGATGTCTGGGTGCTGGACCGCTGCTTCCTGAATGGCTTCGATATCGCCAAAAGGCACACGGATAAAACCTTCTACGAGTGGAGCAAAACCTTCCTGCACTTTGGCATTACCTGTCGCAGAAAGCGTCGCAAGGGTACGGCCATGGAAAGATTTCTCTGCCACAATAATTTTAGGATGGCTGATGCCTTGTTGGTGGCCATATTTACGTGCAATTTTGATTGCACCTTCATTGGATTCCGCACCACTGTTGGAGAAGAAAATCTCTTCCATACCGGAGACTTCAGCCAGTTTTTGTGCAGCGGCCGTTTGCCATGGAATTTCAAACAGGTTACTGGTATGAATCAGGGTGGCTGCCTGTTCAGCAATCGCTTCTGCAATCACAGGATGGGCATGACCTAAGCCGCATACGGCAATCCCGGTGAGTGCATCTAGGTATTCACTGCCATCTGCTGTATAAAGATAAGCACCTCGTCCTCGTACAAAGCTGATCGGTTGACGGCCATAAGTTGGCATCAAATGAGATGGTTGATCAGGTTGTACCGGAGCAAGGGTGATATGATTCATGACAGAACTCTTATCTGTTAAGTGACTAGAAAAAGTTTATATAAGCAAAATCTGCCTCAGAATAAAAGCCCAAATGTAAAATTAAAACAGAAATATCGTGGTGATTGGTCCTGTTTGCCGAAGTTTTAGGTATAATGCGCGCAGATGAGTTGAGGATCTTTCTATGACTGAACAAGCACGTGATACTGAAGCATTAATTCGCGATCAAATTGCTAAACATGCTGTACTCCTTTACATGAAAGGTACGCCGCAATTTCCACAATGTGGTTTCTCAGCACGTGCTGTGGAAGCGCTCAGTCAGATTGGCCGTCCGTTTGCTTATGTGAATATTCTTGAAAATCCAGATATTCGTGCAACTTTACCAAAAATTGCCAACTGGCCAACTTTCCCACAATTGTGGGTGAATGGTGAGTTGATTGGCGGTAGCGACATCATGCTTGAAATGTTCCAGAGCGGCGAACTCAAGCCATTGATCGAAGCACATAGTGCAGCACCTGAAGCATAATTTGCTTACAGTCAAAAAAAGCGCCTGTTGATCAGGCGCTTTTTTTATGGGGCTTGACTGATTCAATTCACCAGTTCTGCAGACTGATTGGTATTTTCATCGCTCGCTTTCTGTTCTGCATTCAGTGATTGATCCGGACGAGCACTTTCATCTGCTTTCTTTTTTTTCTTCTTTTTTTTCTTTTTCTTCGGCTCTTCTTCCAGTTCAGCACCATCTTCGATTGCTTGCCAGTATTCCAGTTGCTCCATCACAGCCGCATAGATCGAGTTTTTGCTATAACGGCCTTTCTTGTTGAGGGTGCCAACAGGGCGGGCCATCAGGATTTCCAGTGCCTGATCAATGGTATCAATGGCATGAACATGGAACTGTCCGGCCTGTACGGCATCAATCACATCCTGGCGTAACATCAGATGTTGCATGTTCTGGCGCGGAATAATGACGCCTTGTTTACCGGTTAGACCTTGCAGTTTGCAGGCATCATAGAAGCCTTCAATTTTGGCATTGACACCCCCAATCGGCTGCACCTGGCCAAGCTGGTTCATAGAGCCGGTAATTGCCCAGGATTGATCAATCGGGATTTGGCTAATGGCTGAAATGAGGGCGCAGAGTTCAGCAACGGTGGCACTGTCGCCATCAATTTGTCCGTAGCTTTGTTCGAAAGCCAATGCAGCCGAGAAGTGCAAAATCTGTTCACGGCCAAAGTGGGCTTTCAGAAAGCTGGCCATCAGTAACACACCTTTGGCATGTAATGAACCACCCAGCTCTACACTACGTTCTATATCCAGAATATCTCCACCGCCTTGATAGACAGAAGCGGTCAAACGCGATGGCAAGCCAAACTCTACATCCG
This sequence comes from Acinetobacter minutum, assembly GCF_035916735.1. Taxonomy (NCBI): domain Bacteria; kingdom Pseudomonadati; phylum Pseudomonadota; class Gammaproteobacteria; order Moraxellales; family Moraxellaceae; genus Acinetobacter; species Acinetobacter minutum. Next base: position 31,957 of record NZ_JAQIHG010000011.1, on the reverse strand, counting down.
CATAATGAATCACAGAAATGGCGTTAATTTGGCCGAGGCGGTGGCCACGTGTCTCGATGAGCTGAGTTCCACTTGACAGATCCTGCCAATACAATTCACGCAAATAGCCTAAGCGGTATTGGCGGTTATGTAAGGCTGTGTTGATATGTTTGGCCGAGACGATTTTATCTTCTGCCTGTACCGCATGGTGATGCGATTCACGGATCAAGTCCCCCAAAGTCAGCGCATGCAGGGAGAGTGAACTCTGATCTTCAGCTTGACGGCTTGAATCGGTTAGCAGGGCAGCGAGTGCAGAACGGTCAAACGGCAACAGTTTATCTGCCTGTACATAATCAGCGATCAGCTGCATGTAAGCATGTTCATTTTCTGCTGTACGTTGCAGGGTATCAGTAAAATCTGCCCGGATTTTAAAAATACTACCCAGTTCAGGTTCTAGTTCCAGAATTTCATAGTAAATTTCCGGTTCGGCCAGCAAAACGACTTTTAAATTCAGTGGAATGGCCTGGGGTTCAATCGAAATACTACCGGTCAGGGTAAGCATATGTTCTAGCGAAGAGAGCTTTAACTGACCCGATTTCAGTGCACGTTTCAGACCTTGCCAAGCATACGGTTGTTCCAATAATTGCTCAGCTTCGAGCATGAGAAAACCGCCATTGGCACGATGTAAGGCACCCGCACGAATGAGGGTGAAATCCGTGGTAATAGTACCGTTATGCGTCAGTTGCTCAACGTGACCTAACAAATTGTAGTGGGTTGGAAAGTCTTCAAAAATAACCGGTGCACCACTGTTAGCTTTATTGCTGACAATGACATTCGCCTGATAGCGCGCGGGAATACGGCTAAACATCGCCGGAGAGAAATCATCTTCTTCCTGATCCAGAATCATTTCTACATGGTCAATGATGTCTTGAGCATACAGTTTTAGATACTGCTCTAAGCCTTTAACTTCACTGAATTTATTCAGAATTTGCTCGATCCGTGGTAGTACCACCTGCTTTGCAATATCACGATTGAGGTCAAAGACACGGTCACGAGCATCATCTTCGAGATCGCCCAGATGTAAACCGAGACGTTCCAGCTTTTTATCCATATAGCGGATATTGGCGGCGATTTCGGCACGCTCTTTACTACTTAAAGCATTGATTTCATCTTGTGTCATTTCCTGCATCTGGTCATTTTTAAGATGAACAGGAACAAAACAGTGTTCTTCCTGACGTGAAATCAGTTTCAAATCGAGTGCTTCACCTTCCTTAGTGATCGCAATCAACGCTTGTTGCTGTTCCGTGCCGGTACGTTGGCGGATCTGTTCAATTTTATTGTGATAGGTTTCTGCACTAAAACGGCGTTCGAGCTGCTTGAGTAAGGTTTGCCAGGTTTGATGCAGTAGATCGGCAAATTTGCTTCCTTGACCTGCTGGAAAACATAGGCCAATTGGCTGACGCGGGCTTTGAAAGTTATAACCATAGACCCAGTCGTCTGGGGTCGGCATGCTCTTGGCATGCTGCTGTAACAGACGTCGAATCATGGTTCTTTTACCAAGACCTGCGGTACCGACAGCAAAAATGTTGTAGCCGGAATAAGGTAATGAGATCCCTGCTTCTACTGAGGCTTTCGCACGATCCTGACCGAGAAAGTTATTTAATGGTTTAATCCGTTTGGTTGAAGCAGGAATATTTTCCAGGTTAGGGATATGGGTGAGTTGTTTATTGTGTAATGCGGTTTTTTGTAATGTACCCTGAATGTCGGCTTGCTCAAATGCAGAAGGATTTTCCTGAATATTTTTTGCGATTTGGGGAAGTAAAGCGGGGGTGGAAGAACAAGTCATCTGGTCGAGTCTTTGCGTCACTGTGAAAATCCAAAACTGAAGCTGCGTAATAGATTTTAAGGTATACAGGTTTAACCGAAAATATCAAGCGAGCCGTCCGGTTTATCAACAAAATAAAATAATCCTTGCACAAATCGGGTTGCAACATTTGTGATTAACGGTTTGAATAACAATCTTTGTAAGATCATGGAACAACAGACGCGGATGACCACACAATCAACAGGATGGAAAAACGCCTTTACGGCCTTTTGGGATCGCCGTGCGATCATTATGCTGTTTTTAGGTTTTTCTGCCGGTATTCCCATTCTGCTGATTTTTTCCAGTTTGTCTTTATGGCTCGGTGAAGCCGGTATTGATAAAAGTGCCGTCACTTTCTTTAGCTGGGCCGCGTTAGGTTACTCATTTAAATTTGTCTGGGCACCGTTAATCGATGAATTACCCGTTCCTGTACTCACCCGCAGTCTTGGTCGGCGTCGTGCCTGGTTACTGATCGCCCAATCGCTGATTATCCTTGCCATCGGCATTATGGCCTTTTCCAATCCTGCCTTAGGACAAAGTTCCTTAATTCAGATGGCTATCGGAGCGGTATTGTTGGGTTTTGCTTCGGCTACCCAAGATATTGTGATTGATGCTTACCGGATTGAACTGGCAGAGACGCAAATGCAGACGGTTTTGGCCTCGACCTATAATGCAGGCTATCGTATCGGGATGATCATTGCAGGGGCAGGTGCCTTATTTTTGGCAGCGTATCTCGGTACTGCGAAAGGCAACTATATTTATGAGGCCTGGAAATACACGTATTTAAGCATGGCGGCGGTGATGCTGGTTGGTGTCATCACGACATTCATCATTCGTGAACCGAAGGTCGAACGAGTTTATAAAACCTATGCACGCAGCGATTATTTCCGTCTGGTGTTGGTGTTTCTGGTCGCGGTTGCTGGTTTTGTTCTGAGCTATATCTATTCCGATCGACTGGTGCAGGCAGTCATAGAAGCCGCACAAATTAGCGATACCTTTTTAAAGTTTTTGCTAGAGAGCGTTCGTTTTATTGGTTCAGCGTTGGTGGCACTTGTGCTGGGATCACTGTTGGTTAAGGCTAAAGTGGTGAATCAGCAGATGGCACATGAGACCTGGATTAACCCGATTCAGGATTTTTTCCAGCGTTATGGCCTGAAACTGGCATTGGTTTTGTTATTGCTGATTGGTTTTTACCGTATTTCTGACATTATCGCGGGTGTGATTTCCAATGTGTTCTATCAGGATTTAAATTTCAGTAAGGAACAAATTGCCGAAGCGGTAAAAGTCTACGGGGTGATCTTTACCTTGATTGGTGGTTTTCTGGGTGGTTTGCTGGCTCAGCGTTTTAACATTATGAAAATCATGTTGATCGGTGCGATCCTGGCCAGTTCAACCAATCTGATTTTTATTGGTTTGGTAAAATCAGGCAATGCTTTAGCACCGGTTGAGATTCAGATCGGCGAGCAACATTACCGTACGACAGCCGATGAGGTCGGATACTGGAAACTGAAAATCCCAGCTGAACAATTATTGCAGACGGATCATCTTGAAGTGCATGCAGCCTATACGGATCAGCCGAATCAAAGGATGAATGTCCGTTTACCTTATTTGAAAACTGAATCGGGTGATTCCAGACTTGCATTACAGATCTTACCTGTGACTTCCGACAATCGGGTTGATACACAAGAAGCTGAAAAAAGTCTGGTCATTCGTGGACAGGTCTTTGGTCTGGATACCGCACGTTCCGAAAAAATAGAAGTGTGGCTGGATGGTAAAAAATTCGATGCTACCGTGGATGATGCTGGTATCTGGAGCGCTGCGGTTGATGGAAAACAACTTGCAGCTTCAGACTCCCACCAGTTAAAAGCGCAGGTGATTAATGCTCAAGGCCAGGTCTTAAAAGCCCAAACCCTGCAATATCAGAGTGGTAGTGCGAAAACGACCGGACTCGATGTGGATATACAGCCGCTAGGACTTGTGAAAGCAGATCAGAAGGATATTGAACTTCAAGGGAAAGTCATCAAGCCTTATAGCAGTGTTTGGTTGTATTTTGCCATTATCGTGGATAATTTAGCATCTGGACTGGCAGGAGCAGCCTTTATTGCATTCCTCTCTAGCCTGACCAGTGTATCTTTTACCGCAGTACAATATGCCATTTTTAGCTCTTTGATGACCTTGACCCCGAAAATTCTAGGCGGTTATTCGGGGACGATTGTGACCCATATCGGTTATCCAAGCTTCTTCTTGATGACCACTCTGATGGGAATTCCGATCCTGATCTTGATTCTCTGGGTCGCACGCCTTCTGGCAAAACATCAACAACAGCAAGTTTAGAGAGAGTGAGGATAAGATAATGCGTATGTTACATACCATGCTCCGTGTGGGGAATCTGGAACGTTCATTGGCTTTTTATACTGAAGTTTTAGGTATGCGCTTATTACGCAAGCGTGACTATGAAGAAGGGCGTTTTACCTTGGCTTTTGTCGGTTATGGTGATGAGGACAGCACAACTGTGCTGGAATTGACGCATAACTGGGATACTGAAAGTTATGACCTCGGTAATGGTTATGGCCATATTGCGATCGCTGTCGAGGATGCCTACCAAGCCTGTGAAGAGATCAAAGCCCGTGGTGGTAAAGTGGTGCGTGAAGCAGGGCCCATGAAAGGAGGCGTCACCGTGATTGCCTTTGTTGAGGATCCGGATGGCTATAAAGTCGAGCTGATTCAGCAAGATGAGAATGCCCGCAATAATTAATAAGGCGATTGAACTGGATGATTAAGAGATCATTCGATTCTGCTTGATTTTCTTGAAAGTTCAGTCCGAATCCCCTAAGCTCAGCTTGACGAAATTTGACCTGTTGGTGAATTTCGTCTGCTGGGCTTTTTATTAACTATCGAAATGCAGGATGCATGTCATGTTGAAATTGTTGGCTTTGGATCGTTTTACCATTCTATTGTTTGTAATGGTTTTGCTGGCGAGTCTGTGGCCGATTTCCGGGCAGGCGGCCGAGTATTTTTCTGTACTCACTACCAGTGCAATTGCATTGCTGTTTTTCTTGCATGGCGCCAAATTATCACGTGATGCGATCCGTGAGGGATTATTCCACTGGAAATTACACAGTATTATTTTCCTGTTTACTTTTGCTTTGTTTCCGGGATTGGGGCTCTTGGCTCGACCGATCTTGGAACCTTTATTGGGGCAAATGCTGTATTGGGGTTTTCTATTTTTATGCTTCTTGCCCTCAACCGTGCAGTCCTCCATCGCGTTTACCTCTATGGCACAAGGCAATGTCGCTGGAGCCGTCTGTAGTGCCTCTTTTTCCAACATTATTGGTATGTTGATTACTCCATTGCTGGTGAGCTTGTTTATTATGGGGAGTAATACGCCACAGTATGACCCGAGTCAGGCGATTCTGCAGATTATTGGCTTGTTACTGGTGCCTTTTGTCTTGGGTCAATTGATGCGACCTTGGATCTATCCCAAAATGCAAAAATTTCCGAATTTAGTGAAAAATTTTGATCAGTGGTCGATTTTATTGGTGGTGTATGGTGCTTTCAGCGGTGCAGTGGTCAATGGCCTATGGCAGCAAGTGGACTTATCGACTTTGTTCGTGCTGATTCTGGTTTGCTCGGTTTTACTGGCCGTGATTATGGGTTTGGCTTTTTGGTGTGCGCGATTGCTTGGGTTTGACCTTGCCGATCAGAAAACGATTTTCTTTTGTGCCTCCAAAAAAACTTTGGCCAGTGGCGTTCCTATGGCGCAAATTTTATTTATGGGTTTACCTCTCGGGATTCTATTGTTGCCGATCATGATTTTTCACCAGATCCAGTTGATGGTGTGTGGCATATTAGCCAATGCCTGGTCGAAATCCTCAGATTCATCTATAGAATGATTCGCAATCTGGCAGGAGTTCACGTATAATGCGTGCCACTTGTTGTGCTTAGCTCTGGTTTAGAACCTCGGTGGGCCAAAAGAATGGTCTGTTGTGGTGTTGATCTGCGAATTTTCGCCTTTTCCCCTAATTTTGGGAGTGATCAATTGCGATGACAGCTTAAGCCTTTCTTCAATTAGGAGTAATCGACGATGCGCGCCGATATTCACCCAAAATACGAAACACTTGTTGCAACTTGTTCATGTGGTAACGTGATCGAAACCCGTTCAGCTTTAGGTAAAGAAACACTTTATCTTGACGTATGTTCAGCATGCCACCCGTTCTATACTGGTAAGCAAAAGAACGTCGACACTGGCGGTCGTATCGACAAGTTCAAACAACGTTTTGCAGGTATGTCACGTTCTATCAAACGTGGTTAATCCTCAAAATGAAAAAAACGGGCAATTCGCCCGTTTTTTTGTCTCTGCATTTTTATCTGGGTTGGCAAGATCTTAATGATCTTGCACATCGCTTAAATGATCGAGTTTTTTCTGGAAATAGTCACCCTGCAAATAACGCGCTTCGACATTCCAGGCATTTGCGAACAGATTCATATCATTTAATTCGGAAAGTAGAATTTCAACCGGACGAATAATCAGGAAGTTGGCAATTTTCTCTTGCAGCTGTTCGACTTGCGCATCGTCTGCCAGCATGGTAGACAGGCGGCTATCCAAGCTCAGATAATTAATCTCGACCTGATTCAGGAAGGAGTCACTGTACATCGACATTCCGAAATCTCGCAATGAAATCTCAGCACCATGCTGGCGTAATACCCGTATCTGTTTCTGTACGAGAGGGAGATCATGGTTGAGTGCTTTTTCCGAGAATTGTAGAATCAATGGATGGCTAACGCGACTGCCCACAATGGTCAGCAGTTTTTCCACGAGTTGTGGGAATTGTGGATCTTCTAGCAGGATCGGAGAATTCAGATTGACAATTAGTTTAGCCTCAGGATACTGCGTAATAAAGTTATGGAGTTGCTTACACGCCTCTACCAATACCCAGCGATCGACTTTGATAGACAGTTCTGGATCATCCGCCAATTCTCTAAAATCGGCTAAATTGTGCCATTGGTTTTCATAGATGAAACCACTAGTGACTTCATAGGTATACAAATTAGTATCGTATTTATCATACAGCTGCTGATATTTTAGCCGGATATCACCACTTTCCAGTCTTTGCTGTAAAGCCTGCAAAATTGTTGGCTGTTCCAAGAGTTGTGGATCGGCTTCAAAACCTAATGGAGTCGTTTCAAGTTTGGCGGATAATTCAAGATCCGATGCTTGAGTCAGGGTTGCCAGACTGTTATGGAAGGCGCGGTTAAGCAATTCTTCCAATTGATCTTCATTGCCCAGTTCACTTTTTAATTCAGCATAACCCAGTTTTAAGTGGAGTGGGTAACTGCTATTGCCTACAGCCAACAATTGCGGTTTTTCTAGGGCGGCTAAGCCTGCTAAACGCGATTTTAATACCGAAGCTGATTCAGCCTGCACCAGTACAGCAAAAAGTCCCGTTTCGATTTTAAAGACAGGTAAGTGAGTCTGTTCTTTCAGGAAGTTTTGGATGTTGTGGAAATAACCTTGCAGCGTGTTGAGATTGGTATGGAAAATTTCATTAGGACATGTGGCTAATGAAACTGAAACCAATGCATTACAATTCGCGGGCTGGTTGAGCAAGGTGCGATTAATGTGTTGATAGGTCTTCGCAGGTTGCTGCAGAACGCTTTTTTCAGATCCTTCGGTGGTTTTGGAATGTGGCGTAGCGTAATTGCTTGCAGTGCCACAATCAATCGTCAGCTGTAAAGCATCTTCTTCAGCAGCAGGCAAGAACTCGATATGTAAAGGATTTTTACTGGCTGCCTGAGACTGGCGTGTATGCATCTCAAAACATGCCTGATCAAATTGACCCTGTGAAATTTTCTTAAAACGCTGTTTAAAATCATTTAGATCTGCAGGTTGTAAGACATCTAATAGGGGGAGGCCAATAATCTCATCTTCATCTTTAAAGCCAAATAAAGCTAAATATTCAGGGTTTGCCTGTAAATGGATACCTTCCTGGATGATGGCAACAGCCTTATTACTGTCTTCGACTAAGGATTGTGCTTGTGACTGGGCATTTTCCAGTTCATCTTCTAGATGCTGTTGGGTTTGTACCAGACGGCTATAAGATAAGGCACGAATGACATCGATATAAAAACGAGCACTGTAATCCAGATTGACCAGATCATAAATGCCTTTATTGATAAAGGTCATATATTGTTCGAACTGATAATCCTCAGGTTTAAGCATCAAGACGGGGAGGTGCGGTTGTTTTGACGCCTGAATCAAGGCAATCGCCTGTTCAACTTTCAAGTCATAGGCACGACCAAAAATTACCACATCCCAGACATTGTGCAGCTGTTTTTCAAAGCTTTTGATATCGTCGAGTAAGCAGGCTTTAACCTGATGGCCTTTAGCATCCAGCAACTCAAGAATTTGGTTATAACGAATCTGGTTGTCATCAATAATGAGTAAGCGAGTTTCTGTACGCTTTAACTTTTTCGACAGTAAAGAGTTTCTCATTTTAATGCTTCCCATAAATCATGATCTTTCAATTCATCGGCCTTCTGGTGGATAAACTGATCTACAATAGATTGCTGCTGATCATTTAATAATTCAAATTCAAATTGGACAAAACTTTGTGTGATTGCCAGTGTCTTCAGTAGATAGATTTTGATTTCTTCTTTGCCGAGACGTAAATAAATGGTTTGTTGATCTTTAAACATTTGTGAACCCGGCAGAACCAGACTGGTTTTCACTAGGCCATCTTGTTCATTTTGTAAGATCAGCGCGGGATGGTAGTTATCTAGATGTCGTTCTGGCTTGATATGCACTGCACAAGGATAAATCTCTTGCGCCAGAATTTCTATGCCAAGCTCTAAACTTTTATCAGCCGCTTGTTTAATCCAGCGAATGACCGCAGAGCGCCATTTTCCTTGGTTATTTTCCTGAACCAGAATGAATTCACCGGTACGAAGATTTTTTGGCGTTTCACCGGTCCATTTAATGCGGTAACCATTGGCACTAATATCAATCACGTCAGCCTGATAAATCTGTTTTGCTTCTCGATCGAGTAACTTGGTGTGTGCCGTGCCTGAAGTGCTCGCATCTGTCCAACCTGCCAGCATTCGTGATTCATTCAACCTGTCAAAGCGTGTGCTGATTTCTAGCGTTTCGTAAAAATTTTTCGCTTTTGACATGTAAAAATGTGCAGTCATCAAGCTAAAACATAACTGTAACTGTGCTGAATATTCATAACGCTCATGCTGACGTTCGATGTGATCATTATCGAGAATAGTTTGCACATGGTGTTTTAATGTAGGGCTCAGGAACAGTTTTTCATTCTTTGAAAGGTACTCTGGATTTTTACCTAAGGTGTTATTGATATGCTCGAGTAGACTTTGTGTGCTGATGAATAGATTGGCCTGAAAATCATCGCTTTGCTTTTTATTGAATACCGGTCGTTCATCTGTACGTGTATCGACCAGATATTTACTCGTATTATTTTCTCGTGTTGAAAGTTGAATCAGACGGGCCCAATCAAAAGTACATTCGTACAAGGCATTAATTTCTGACGGACGGATTTGGTGCGTGTTGAAGATATCCAATAGGATTAATTGAGCATAGGCTTGAGCAATATTCTGTAGGCCATGTGCACTTTCTTTAATTTGACTGAGGCTGGTGTTGTAATAGTCATGCTCCAATGCCAGATTATAGAGTCGATGGGCAGCTTGCCATTGACCTGGTAAGGCACTGCTATACAACATTTGCTGTTGATAGAGTAGGCCTGCAAACTGGCGCAAACTATAAAAAGTTGCCAGGGAGCGTGCAGTCTGTAAATTTTTCTTTTGGCTAAAGGCAAACAGGGAAAATTTCTGATGTTGTAACTGATCGTGACTGCGCAGGGTAATGTCCTGATAGATCTTGGCGAAATAACTGCGCAGCAACATCGCCAATTCAATAATATGTTCATTCCGGTCTGAACTGATCAAGGCATGATTGGAAAAATGTTTTTCCAAACTTAATAGCACATTTTCAATACTATGGTGCAAGACCTGGATCAGGTCAAAACGCAAGGTTTCCGCACATTTGAGTTCAGAGATTTCGATCAGGGCATTAAACAGCAATTTAGATGAGTCACCCAATTGAAGAATAGACAACGAAGAAATCCAGTCCTGTACTTCTTTCACGGAGGTACCGGAAAAACTTAAATGGTCGCGTATTAAAGCGGTAGGTGTCTGAAAAGTATCCGAAATCGCACTATTCATCATATTGTTGTAAAACTCAAAAAGTTGAATCCCCAAAAAGCGGTGTTTTATTCTTTTCGCCCGCTATTTCCCTGACCAGTTTAGGAACCAAAAACCCCGGTAGATTCGCTAAAATTTCACGATAAATGTCATTCACCTGTGATGACAATAAATCGAAATGATGTGCCCCTTTCACCTTATCAAGTACGTGTAAATAGTAGGGCATCACCCCTGCCTCAAACAGGCGATAGCTTAAATTTACCAAGACTGGGGCTGAATCATTCACCCCTTTTAATAATACTGCCTGATTCAATACCGTAATATGATGTTGAACCAACTCAGAAAGTTTGGAGCAGGTGAAGTCATCTAACTCAGCTGGATGGTTTGAGTGTATCACCAGAATAATACGTAGCCTACTGTTTTTTAACAGCGTAATCAGCTCTTTATCGACACGGTTGGGGATTACGATCGGAACCCGTGAATGGATTCTCAAAAATTTTATTTGCGCGATGGATTCAAGTCGTTCAATCCACTCGGCAAGTTTGCGATTAGATAAGGTAAGGGGGTCACCACCGCTTAAAATTACTTCATTAATATCGGGCTGGCTTTCAATATAAGCTTTCATCTGTGGCCAGTCTTCGCGCTTTGGAAGATTCTCTTGATAGGGGAAATGGCGACGGAAACAGTAACGGCAATGTACAGCACATGCCCCTGTCAGGGTCAGCAAGAAGCGCGATTTATACTTATGTAGAATACCGGGAAATTGATTCGCTGCTTCTTCACCGAGCGGATCGGTTACAAAGCCAGGATGATCTTCCAGTTCGAGGTGATGAGGAAGAACTTGCAGCAGGAGGGGATCATAAGGATCGCCTACGTTCATTTTTCCAACAAATGCACGTGGCACACGCAATTTAAACTGTTCAGAAGCCAGAATCGCGCCCGATAATAAGTCATCGGGTGATAGCTCAAGCGTCGTGAGCAACTCTAGCGGGTCAGTAATCAGGTCACTGAGTTGTGATTGCCAGTTTTGCTCTTGATATAAATAGTTTATCATGCCACACGTTAAAAATAATGCTAGTCTAGCATTATTAGATTTGAGTTAGTAAGTTTGGAGTGTGCCAGTCATGGCCAATTATTCTACAAATGAATTCAAGCAAGGCCTTAAAGTCATGCTTGACGGTAACCCATGTTCAATCATGGAAAATGAATATGTAAAGCCAGGTAAAGGCCAAGCATTTAACCGTGTGAAACTTCGCAACCTGAAAACAGGTAAAGTTCTTGAAAAAACTTTTAAATCTGGCGACAGTTTGGAAGGTGCCGACATCGTAGAAGTAGAAATGAACTACTTGTACAATGATGGCGAACTTTGGAATTTCATGGATCCTGTCACTTTTGAACAGATCGCTGCAGATAAAACTGCGATGGGTGATGCTGCAAAATGGTTAAAAGACGACTCGAACGAGCTTTGCACTATCATGTTGTTTAACGGTGTGCCGTTAAACGTCAGTGCGCCAAACTTCGTCGTGTTGAAAATCGTAGAAACTGATCCAGGTGTTCGTGGTGATACCTCTGGCGGTGGCGGTAAACCAGCGAAACTTGAAACAGGTGCTGTTGTACGTGTACCACTTTTCGTTCAGCAAGAAGAGAGCGTACGCGTAGACACCCGTACTGGTGAATACCTCGAACGCGCTTGATTACAAAAAGATAAAACCGCAGAGTTAAAATACGACTAATGTGGTAAGGGATGATGTCAATCATCCCTTTTTTATGCCAAAGTATTGGTTGAAAAATAAGATATCAGGAGTAGAGTCAGCCCAAACAGCAGAAAACGAATAATAAAAATGAGCTGCTTTAAATCATCAAGAAATTAAAAATATGAGGTTTTCTATGAACATGATTCAAACGAAATCTACTCTCCCCTCAAAACTGATCTGGAGTTTAGTCGCCATTGTCGGTGCAATTTCCTTTGGGATTTTAGCAGTTAGCCGTGGTGAACATGTCAATGCCGTCTGGCTGGTACTGGCCGCGATCTGTATCTATAGCATTGCATACCGATTTTATAGTTTATTCATTGCCAATAAGGTATTCGAACTCAATGCCCGACGCCTGACTCCAGCCCACCGTTTAATGGATGGTTTGGATTATGTGCCGACCAACAGATATGTACTCTTTGGCCACCATTTTGCTGCGATTGCTGGTGCTGGACCTCTCGTAGGACCGATTCTCGCTGCACAAATGGGCTACTTGCCTGGCACCATCTGGTTATTGGCTGGGGTGGTGCTCGCAGGTGCCGTGCAAGACTTTTTGGTGCTGTTTATTTCAACACGCCGTGATGGTCGCTCGCTCGGTGAGATGGCTAAACAAGAATTGGGCTCTTTCGCCGGTATTGTGGTCATGCTTGGTGCTTTAGGTGTGATGATCATTATTCTGGCCGTGTTGGCGTTGGTAGTCGTGAAAGCCTTGGCACATAGCCCATGGGGCGTGTTTAGTATTGCCGCAACCATCCCGATCGCCTTGTTTATGGGCGTGTATATGCGTTTCATCCGTCCAGGCAAGATCGCAGAAGTCTCGATCATCGGTTTTGTGCTGATGATGCTGGCGATTGTGTATGGTGGCCAAGTGGCCGCGGATCCTTACTGGGGGCCGTTCTTTACCTTAACCGGCACACAATTGACCTGGTGTCTGATTATCTACGGTTTTATTGCTTCTGTATTACCTGTCTGGCTGCTATTGGCTCCACGTGATTATCTGTCCACCTTCCTTAAAATCGGGGTAATTGCCGGTTTGGCCATCGGGATCATGGTGGCTTTACCTGAGCTGAAAATGCCGGCCGTCACCCATTTTATTGATGGTACAGGCCCGGTGTTTGCGGGCAGCTTATTCCCATTCCTGTTTATTACCATTGCTTGTGGTGCGATTTCTGGTTTCCATGCATTGGTATCGAGTGGGACATCACCGAAACTGGTGAATACTGAAGCCGATATTCGAATGATCGGTTATGGCGGTATGTTGATGGAGTCCTTTGTTGCCATTATGGCAATGATCTGTGCCACAGTACTGGAACCCGGCATTTACTTTGCGATCAACGCGCCTGCGGCTGTGCTTGGTACTACTGTGGAAAGTGCAGCTGAAGCAGTGCGTAACTTGGGCTTTTTCGTTACGCCTGATACCCTGGCTCTGTTGGCTAAAGAAGTAGGTGAAAGTTCGATTCTATCCCGTACGGGGGGAGCACCGACCTTTGCAATCGGGATGGCACATATCATTTCCGAGATTTTCAATAACCGTTCGATGATGGCATTCTGGTATCACTTTGCCATCTTGTTTGAAGCCTTATTCATTCTCACTGCAGTCGATGCTGGTACCCGCGCTTGCCGTTTCATGGTGCAAGATACAGTCGGTATTGTTGTTCCAGCCTTGAAACATTCGGGTTCATTCTTCGGAAACTTGGTGGGTACGTCTGTTGCTGTAGCGGGTTGGGGCTTCTTCGTTTATCAAGGTGTGGTCGATCCACTTGGCGGGATTAACTCGTTATGGCCATTGTTTGGTATCGGTAACCAGATGTTGGCCGCGATGGCGTTGATTCTGGGGACTGTGATTCTTTTTAAAATGAAGAAAGAAAAATATGTCTGGGTCACCATTCTCCCGACGATTTTCTTGTTCATTACTTGTATGACCGCCGGTTGGCAAAAGATTTTCCATGAGAATCCTAAAATTGGTTTCTTGGCACAAGCCAATCGTTTCTCGGATGCGATGGCGCGTGGTGAATTACTGGCTCCGGCAAAATCACTGGCAGAAATGCAAACGGTGGCATTGTCGAATCAGATCAATGCCATATTGTGTGGTTTCTTTATGATCGTGGCGATCGTTATGGTGTTTGCATCAATTGGTGTGATTCGCCGAGCATTGGCGAGCAAAGTGCCGACTGTACATGAAGCTGAAGCGGTGTATGTCGATCCAGCAACCTTGCAAAAACCCTCTAACCATTAATTAGGAGCATGACATGCTGTTCAAAATTCCTAAAAGTGGTCAGGCGGTGATTGTAAAAATCATCAAAATGACCGTAATGGCACAAAAGGATCTCTTGTTGTCGCCAAAAAACTGGTCACGTATTGCGACGTTGTGGCAGCGTTTACAACAGAGCTTCCGTTTGATGGTGGGTGTTCCTGATTATGAAACTTATCTGGAACATATGCGTAACCATCATCCCGATTTGGTGCCTATGGACGTCAAGACTTTTTTTCGCCATTGTGTAGATGCACGTTATCCATCTGCCAAAGGCGGAATGAAGAAATGCCCATGCTAGAAATCTTTTGATTTCTTTAGAAAAAAATTAAAACGGTGTATGTTAGGCATACGCCGTTTTTTAACATTGAGACAAATGTGATGTGGAGCAAAACGAAGGCTCAAAAGCCAGAAATTCATCAACAAATGTCCGTGCTCACTGAGCAGATTGAAGCCTTTCAAAGTGCTATTGATACTTTTTTACAGCAGATTAATTCCATTATTTTGGACAAACCTGAACAGACCAAATTGGCGCTCACCTGCTTGCTGGCAGGTGGACATGTGCTATTTGAGGATTTGCCGGGTTTGGGTAAAACCACACTTGCCAGTGCCTTGGCGAATTTGGCCGGTCTGCAGTTTCAGCGCATCCAGTTTACCAATGACATGCTGGCCAGTGATGTCATTGGGGTGAACATGTTGAACCAGAAAGAACATCGTTTTGAGTTTAAGCAGGGACCGGTTTTTACCCAGATTTTGCTGGCCGATGAAATTAACCGCTGTAGCCCTAAAACGCAGAGTGCACTACTCGAAGCCATGGAAGAAGGCTTTGTGACCGTTGATGGTGTGCGTTATACCTTACCTCAACCATTTTGGGTGATTGCTACGCAAAACCCACTTTATCAAAGTGGTACTTATGCGTTGCCTGAGTCACAACTTGACCGTTTTCTGATGCGTTTGTCACTTGGCTATCCTTCACGCGAAGCAGAAAAAATACTACTGCAGCAAGACACTCGCCAAATCTTGTTGTCGCAGCTGACGGCGATCTTTAAGCAGCAGGATATTCTTCAATTGCAACAGATGGTACGGCAGGTTTATCTCAGTGAAGCGGTGCTGGACTATTTACTGGATCTTGCCTCAGCAACCCGGAAAAAACAGCATGGTTTATCTACACGAGGGTTATTGGCACTGAAAAAAGCCGCACAAGCTTATGCTCTGGTCGAGAAGCGATCCTTCGTGACCACGGATGATGTTCAAGCAGTATTCGTAGCCGTTGCGGCGCACCGTATGGGCATCAGTGAAGTGGAAATCCTGAAATTACTCGATGCTGTGGCAGCTTGCTAAATGAAACCGCTGTTCTCCTCTGCACTGATACAAAAATGGCTGGTTAAACGTTTTCGTATCGATAAGCATAAGATGCTCAAACAAAATGATATTTTAATTTTTCTTTACCAGCAGGGTTATCTGTACTTGGTACTGATCTTGATCACCTTTATTGCGGGGGTAAATTATGCCAACAACCTGATTTTGGGATTTTGTTTTTTTATCAGTGCTGTGTTATGCATCAGTTTTTATCGGACCTTTAAACAGTTGCATGGTTTAAAGTTGGAAATGATTTATCCAGAAGTTGGGCGTGCCGGCCAGCCTTTAGAGGTGAAAATTCAGTTTGAGCAGGCCATGATTGCACCACGCTATTTATATGTTCAGACGGAACAGCAGCTACATAAAGTGTTGTTAAAACAGCGTGAACAGACAATAGCCTTGCATTTTTTTCCACAGCAGCGCGGTGCCTTTCCTTTACCTCAGATTCGGGTGTTTTCCCTGTATCCTTTGGGTTTGGTACGAGCCTGGACTTACTTGTATCCAGCTGAACAGATCTGGATTGCACCTCAGCCGCAAAGTATGACGAATCTGCGACAGCATGCGAGTGATCCGGATCAGCATGCGTTGGATGAATTCTTTGAACTGCGGGATTTTAAAATAGGCGATCCCTATCAGGCAGTATCTTGGAAACAGGCTGCACGTGGGCAAGGAATGCTGGTCAAGGTATTTGAAGCAGAGCGTGAAAAGCACCATCAAGTGATTGATTATCAGCAAATGCCTGGTATTGATCATGAGCAAAAATTGAGTTTTATGATGGAACTGATTGAACTGTGTGAACAGCAGCGACAGCCTTATCAGATTCGACTACCTCAGCAGTTACTGGCTGAAGGAATGGGGCGGAAACATTATCAACAGGCACTTCTGGCACTCGCACAGGCATAATCATGATTCATCGATCTGTTCAGTTTTCCATTTTACTGAGCCTTAGCTTGGTGTTGATTGCACAAGTGGCTTTCGCACCTGTTTTGCTGAGCATTGGTCTCGCAGTCATTGTGATTCTGCTGAGCTGGCGTTATCGCTACTCGTATCATCAACCGATTGCTAAAGTGCTACAGATACTTTGGCTGGGTTTGGGTTTGTCCACAATTTATCTACAGTATCAGACGTTTATCGGTGTAGAGGCGGGCGTTGCACTACTCACCACGATTTTGTTTGCTAAAGCACTTGAAACCCGAACTGCACGTGATGTGATTGTTCTGTTCAATTTCGCTTTATTCGTGAGTGCCAGTCTGTTTTTATACAGTCAGTCGGTCTGGATGGCCTTGCTGATACTGACCAGTTTAATGAGCTGTTTATTGGGCTTGTATCGTTTACAGCAGGCGGAATTTACCGATCATCTGGGTACACTGAACTTTAAACAGGATGCAAAACGCATCTTGCAGCTTAGCGCTTATGCAATCCCTTTTTTTATCTTATTATTTTTATTCTTTCCGCGCTTGCCACCACTCTGGCATATTCCCATACAAAATCAGCAAGGGGTGACCGGGATCAGTGATCAGATGTCTCCGGGCGATATTGCAGAGTTGTCTCAATCTAGTGCTTTGGCGTTTCGCATTATCACGGATACTTCACGCTTGCCGCCACGCTCGGAAATGTATTGGCGTGCTCTGGCATTGGATCAATATGATGGGGCGCGTTGGACCAGTCATGTGCTGAATAGCCAGCCACAACAGCATAATTCTCCGCAGAACTCGACGGCTCAATCTTTTGAATATCAATTATTACCGGCTGATCAACGGCAAATATGGATTCCTGCGTTGCAACAGTCGCAACCGCTAGAGTCTAATTTTCAGCTCAGACAAGATGGAGGGATTACACCATTACGCACTCTGCAGCGTAGCCAACCGATCCGTTTACGTTGGATCGGACCTGAATTGCCAGCTGGGCAGGATTTTAATGTATTTAATGATTTTCAGCATAAAATCAATACGGCTTATCCGGCAAGGAAAGACTTGCATGCCCAGCGATTAGCCCAACAGATGTTGAGCCAAAGTCGTTCTGATCCACATCGTTATATTGACAATATTTTGCGCTGGTATCAGCGGCAGGGTTTTAAATACACCTTAAATCCGGGACGTTTGGGCGAGCAGAGAATTGATGAGTTCCTCTTTCAGTCAAGACAGGGCTTTTGTGAACATTATGCTTCGAGCTTTGTCATGTTGATGCGCTATGCCGGTATTCCTGCACGTGTCGTGGTGGGATATCAGGGTGGGCAATTGGCACTAGATGCTAAAAGTTGGGAAGTTCGACAACTGGATGCACATGCCTGGGCCGAAGTCTGGCTGAATGGACGCTGGCAAAGTTTTGATCCCACCGCTTTGATTGCGCCGCAGCGAATTGATCAGGGAATGCAGGAGTTGATTGAGAATGATCAGCAAATTTTTGGTTCTGAATCTGCAAATGCTTGGAAATACCAGCAGTTTGCCTTGCTCAAAAATCTGAGAATCTGGAGTGACTATGCAAGTTATCAATGGCAACGTAATGTTATTGGCTATGACAGCGAGACCCAAAAGCAATGGCTGTCGAGATTGGGACTTCACTCACTATACAGTACGGTGCTTGTTTTATGCTTCGGAGGAGTTGCTTTAGGTTTATTTTATTTTGTGATTTTAAAGCTGCGGGCAAGACAGCGTTTACCTATGGTTCAGCGTTTGATAATGAACTTTTCTAAATGCTTACCACGTGTTTGGCAAAAACAGCAGAGTGAAACCTTTGAACAGTGGATGCGACGTTTGATGCAATATTGTCCTGAAATGCAGCAATCTTTATTTCAACGGTTGATTCAGCATTACCAAAAAATTGTTTTTATGGAACAGAGGAATTCAGGAGATATCGTGCAACTTAAAAAAATGCTTAAAGACTGCACAATTGTGTTAAGGCAGGTGAGAAAAACCTTGTCAGAAAAATAAAAAATGAATATGATGCAATCACTTTAGGCGTATAGCTCAGTTGGTTAGAGCGCTACGTTGACATCGTAGAGGTCTCCAGTTCGAGTCTGGATATGCCTACCAAAATTAGCTGTTAAATCAGCAAATTAAAGCCCACCTTAAAACGTGGGCTTTTTTATTGGGGTTCTTTAGGGGTATTAAATATTTCTGTTGTGTTAATAATTCCTAAACAAACTCTAAGGAAAAAAATTTAAAATTTTTATATCAGTTGTTCACTCTTTGATGGAGCAGGGACATTAATGGCTGTCTTTTAACTTGGTTTTGTATCACTTGTTAAGCTTGCTTGGAGTTCTTGGATGATGCCGCTAGCTTGCCGCCGTGGAAGCGTGTAAATATTGGCCAATTCAGGATTGGCTTTAAAACGTTTATAGCTCCAATGATAATGTTCAGGATAGCGTTGGATCAGCTGCTCAATCGTTTGATGAATCATCCCGGTACCCTGTTCAGCTGAAACCGTGTAAATCTGCTCATTCATGGGCTCAAAATATAGATCGAAGCCGCCCGCATCATTGCGTAGTGCATAAACCAATAAGGCACTTGCTTTGGTTTTCTGGATCAATTTAGCTGTCAAATGGCTCGAAGCAACCGGGATGCCAAAATAGTTCACTAAATCACCGCCAAGCTTGGGCGTATGGTCGGGAAGAACAATAGTCGTTCCTCCGCTTCTTAATGCCCGAAAAATCTCGCGCACGCCACTGTCATTTGTTGGGACCAAATGTGAGTGTTCACGGCTACGAGCTTTACGTACAAATTGTTCAGTTGCTGGTTCCTTAATTGGCTTATACAAAATGGTCATCGCCGTATATTGAGAGCACCAACTATTGATGATTTCCCATGTGCCAAAATGAGGTGCCACCATAATAAGGCCCGTGTTGGCTTTTAAGGCTTGATGAAAATAAGCTTCACCATGGATATTATGCAGGCGATCAAGATTTTTCTGATGGTTAGACCCCCAGATGCTTAAGAATTCAAAGTAAGACAACATTTCATTTTTAGCTGCACGGCGGGTGATCTGTTCACGTTGTTTTTCCGATAACTCGGGAAGTGCAATCTCCAAGTTCATGGCAATGCTATGGGTAGTATTGGAGATCGGTAAATGATGAATCAGTCTTGCAAGCACACGGGCGAAAAAACGTAAAATTTGGATAGGCTGACGACCGGCCAATTTAAGAAGTTTATAATTTAAGCTGTTCGAATGAGAAGTCGGCATGAAAAGAAAGGATACCTTGCGGTCAGAAAAAGAAGGCTGAGCTGTTAGTGTAATCTAAATAGGGTGCTCACTTCAGGATTTCTTATCGGGGCATGGATGCCACACAAGTAATGAATGCCGAATTGCAGAGTTTTATCGAAGCAACGGCATGTGTGACTGAAGCGGAATGTTAAGGAGAATAGTGGTATTTTAGCAATCTCCATATGCAGTGGCAGAATGAGCTTGATGGTCTTTGCTTCAGTAAGCCAATTGAAAACATTACTGGAGATTGGCAGCACAACGCAAAATTCAGCCGAATGAACCAGTCTTCATGCTTACGCTCAAAGATGCTTTAGCTTATGTTGACGGGTTGGGAAGAAAATTATCGACAGAACAGCAATGGGAACATGCTGCAAAAACTTTTAGTCGCGAACATGAGGTCTTAGCAGATTTGCAACATGTCAATGTCTAGCAAAGGAAACTTCCTTACTTATCAAAATTAGCAAAAACAAGGGGTTATTGAGTTGCCCTGGCTGGTTGTTTTACGGCCCATCCTTTTGGTTTATACGACATGATTTGCAATATTAGGAATACACCAAAATTCCTTTTAAGGTAAGCCATGATGACCATATAAGCATGCAACAATGACGCTTACAATATTTGCCTTGCTTTAACTGTTGCACCATCAAAGCTTGATCTTATCTTTGTGTCGTAAATTATGGTCAGCACTGCCGTGCTTCCGTAAGGGATGCACAGAAAATAGATTTAGGTATCAGTCACTTCAGATTTAGAACCGTGAAAAACCGTCCATAATTTTTAATACGAAGCTGATAGATAGACATTCAAAAGAATGTTTTTCTGGAATAGTGAGTCGCTTTCCTTGAGGAAAACTCAGGATTAATTTCGATTGAATAGTATCGAATTCAAGAGTGGCTGATCTAATATTTTATATTGCGTATATATGAATATTCATATATAAAAGACGATCTGTTCAAGAAGCTTTTTTGTGGATGCTATGCCAAAAGTACAAATTTATCATAACCCTGCATGTGGTACTTCCCGTAATACACTCGCGCTGATCCGTAATGCGGGGATTGAACCGGAAGTGATTGAATATCTGGTGACGCCACCTTCAAAAGATAAACTGGTAAAAATGATTCAGGATTCCAGCCTTACTGTGCGTGAAGTGTTACGTAAAAATGTGGATCCTTATACCGAATTGAATCTGGATGATGCCAACTGGACCGATGAAAAACTGATTGATGCGATGCTTGAATATCCGATCCTGATCAACCGTCCCTTGGTGGTCACAGATCTGGGCACACGCTTGTGTCGCCCATCGGAAGTGGTACTGGACATTTTGCCTTTACCACAGTTAAAAGCCTTTGTGAAAGAAGATGGTGAAGTCATTATTGATGAACAAGGCAACCGCGTAAAATAAAATCCTCCCTAAGAAAGCTCAACTTGGTTGGGCTTTTTTTATATTCAAAAAATATAGATTGACGTTGCGCCGTATAATTTTACATACTCAATTTAAGTCACTGATGGATAAACATAATTGATGAGTCTACAAGTGCTTGTCTAGGTTCAGTTTGAGAAGATGAGATCTCTTTTGTAGCTTCATGAACTCGAGTATAGAGTCATGTATTATCGACAAATTGCTATAAAAATTGACCATCATGCTATTTCATTCATATTGAAGTAAAAGTACTGATTCGTCCAAGACAAGGGGATTAAAATGGAGAGCCTGATCGCATTCTTTGCTTGGTTGAACAATGCACTGTTAAAAATGACGTGGCTGTCAGAAGGAGTACGTTGGCTGGTTGAAAATATTTTTGGATTATCTGTCGCGACCCGGCTTGGTGGCAGTATTCACTTTTTTATTTATGATGTTTGCAAGATTTTTATTCTGTTAGCAGTACTGATTTATTCACTGTCTTATATCCAGAGTTATTTTCCGCCGGAACGTACCCGACAAATTTTAGGGCGAATGAGCGGATTAAAAGCCAATATTATGGGAGCACTGCTTGGAACGATTACGCCGTTTTGTTCCTGTTCTTCCATTCCGTTATTTATCGGTTTTACCCGTGCCGGGCTTCCAGTAGGTGTGACTTTTTCTTTTTTGATTTCATCACCATTAGTCGATTTGGCCTCGATTATTTTGTTGGCCAGCATTTTTAACTGGAAAATCGCCATGATCTATGTATTGCTTGGTTTGGTATTGGCAGTGCTAGGTGGTTCATTGATCAGCTTTTTAAAAATGGAAAACTATGTGGCTGAGTTTGTAACTCATAATGGTGCCATTCAGGGAGAAGAAGATTTCACCATGACTGCCCAAGAGCGACGCGCTTTTGCTTGGGAGCAGGTGGTGGAAATTTTCACCAAGGTTTGGCTCTATGTGTTGATCGGGGTGGGAATTGGCGCTGCGATTCATAACTGGATTCCGGAACAATGGATTACAGCATTGCTCGGTCAGGAACACTGGTATTCCGTATTGATCGCGACCATTGTGGGCATACCGATGTACGCAGATATTTTTGGCACTTTGCCGATTGCTGAAGCACTGGTGGCAAAAGGCGTAGGTTTGGGTACAGTGCTGGCCTTTATGATGGCAGTCACTGCACTATCTTTACCATCCTTGATTTTACTCAAACAAGTCGTGAAGCTGCCTTTACTCAGTCTATTTGTCGGCATTGTGTTTGTGGGGATTTTAATTATTGGTTATAGCTTAAACACCTTGGGTTACTGGTTTTTATAACGTTTGGAGAATAAAATATGCAAATTAAAGTGGTGGGTACAGGCTGCCGTAAATGTAAAGCACTTTTGGCAGCAACAGAAGAAGCGGTGAAAAATACTGGTGTACAGGCAGACATCGAATATGTGACCGACATGATCAAGATTGCGGAAACAGGCCTGTTAAGCACACCGGGTCTGATCATTGACAATAAAATCGTGTCGAGTGGCAAAGTGCTGGAAGCCCAAGCTGTTGCAGAACTCATTGAGAAAAACAAATAAGCTCGAACATTCAGTGGCATGAAAAAACCAGTGGCAGTACCACTGGTTTTTTATGATGCAGATGTAACCGTAGGTTTATTGTTTGACAATCAATACCGGGGGTTTGGCTAGTTTTAATACCTCTTCAGCCACACTGCCCAAAGTGATTTTATGGATACCTTGTCGTCCATGTGATCCCATCACAATCAGATCGGCCTGTAATTGTTGTGCTGCGTTGACAATTGCAGTGGGTAAAACCTCGGCTTTTATCAGTTGTGTCGCCACCTCACAGGCACCGGCGTTGATTGCCAATTTTTGTGCCTCGGCCAATGCACGGCTTGCATTTAGACTAGCTTCATCAAAAAAGCTTTGCATGGTACTGGCATCTGCACCGAAATAATAAAAATCGGTATTGGCAAATGGATTCTCTTCAATAATGCTGATTATAGTCAGTTTGCTGTCTAGGGCGGCAGCCATGATCGCGGCTTGTCTGGTCGCAGCGAATGCCTGATCAGAAGCGTCAATCGGTACTAAAATGTGTTTATGAGGCATGTATTATTCCTTTTTTTCATTGAAATTTTTTCTTTATTCATAACATAGCGAACCACAGCTGACAATTTTTTAAACAACTTCTTTAGGAGGAGGCTTTCTCTGTATCCAGTGATAATTTTAAGATCAGCCATTTACTATATATATGGATATATGTATATTTAGATAATAGGATGGGAGCAGCTATGGACCACGTTCAGTTTTTTAAATGTTTATCGGATGAAACACGTCTCAGTATTGTCATGCTGGTTGCAGAAAATAAAGAGCAGTGCGTCTGTGATTTGACGGACAAATTGCAAGTCAGCCAACCCAAAATTTCACGCCATTTGGCTTTATTGCGCGCTTGTGGTTTGTTGAATGATCGCCGTCAAAGTCAGTGGGTGTATTACAGCATCAATCCTGAATTGCCGACGTGGTGCTTTCAAATTTTAGATGCTCTTAAACACAGTCAATACCCCGGTTTAGTTCATTCTCCGGCTCTGTCGGTTCAAAGCCATTGTGAGTAAATTTTCATGAAATTTTTATTTTTATGTACAGGCAACAGTTGCCGCAGCATTCTTTCTGAAGTGTTATTTAACAGCCGTGCGCCAGAAGGCTGGGTGGCTTACAGTGCAGGAAGCAAACCTTCCGGTCAGGTTCATCCTTTAACGATCAAGACCTTACAGAACTTGGGTCTATCGACTGAAGGTTTATCCAGCAAAACCATTGATGCCTGTGAACAGTATGAGCCAGAAGTGGTGATTACCGTGTGTGATGCAGCGGCACAGGAAGCTTGCCCGTTATATTTGGGTGGAGCCATCAAAGCGCATTGGGGGCTGTCAGATCCTTCACACTTGGATTTGCCTGAAGAAGAAAAATTACAGGCATTCTTGACTACTGTCGATCATATCAACAAACGTTTAGATGCCTTATTCGCTCTAGATGCAAAAAAAATGAGTCGTCCTGAGCTCATTGCTGAAATCAATAAAATTTCTCATATTTAATCGAGCAGATCATGTCTAAACAGGGTTTATCCTTTTTAGATCGCAACCTGACGTTATGGATCTTTGTGGCCATGGCATTGGGTGTTGCGATTGGGGTGGTATTTCCACAAGCATCAACAGCACTGGATGCCATGAGCGTGAATTCAGTCAATTTGCCGATTGCGATTGGTCTGATTCTGATGATGTATCCACCTTTGGCCAAAGTGGACTATGCGACATTGCCACAGGTTTTTCACGATAAAAAAACTTTGGCTTTATCACTGGTACAAAACTGGCTGATTGCACCGGTGCTCATGTTTGTACTGGCGATCGTTTTCCTCAGTGATTATCCGGAATATATGACTGGCCTGATCCTGATCGGTTTGGCACGTTGTATTGCCATGGTGCTGATCTGGAATGGTCTGGCTTGCGGTGACAACCAATATGGTGCTGCACTGGTGGCATTTAACAGTATTTTCCAGATTCTGTTCTTCAGTAGTTATGCCTGGTTCTTCCTGACCTATTTACCACCGTTTTTTGGGGTGGAAGGCCATGTGATCAATGTCGATTTCTGGACGATTGCCAATGCAGTATTGATCTATCTGGGAATTCCATTCCTGATGGGTTTCTTGACCCGTATTTCTTTGGTCAAGGCGAAAGGTCTGGATTGGTATCAAACGAAATTCCTGCCAAAAATTGGCCCGTTGAGCTTAATCGCGCTGCTGTTCACCATTGTAGCGATGTTTAGTCTCAAAGGCGCTGATGTGGTGAGTTTGCCTTTGGATGTATTGCGTATCGCGATTCCATTGACCATTTACTTTGTGTTGATGTTCTTTGTCAGCTTCTTTATGAGTAAATGGATGGGGAACGATTATCCAAAAACCACGGCCATTTCCTTTACGGCTGCGGGCAATAACTTTGAGCTGGCTTTGGCTGTTGCAATCGCCACGTTTGGTTTGGCTTCTCCGATTGCCTTTACCACCATCATTGGTCCTTTAGTGGAAGTGCCCGTGCTGATTTCCTTGGTCAGTGTATCTTTGTGGCTGAAGAAAAAGTATTTTGCTTAAAAAATTGGGATGAAATAGTAATGACACTGCCAAATATCGATCTTGATTTGCTCGAAAAACCCACCTTTGAACAGGTACAAGCCAAGCAACTCGAACACCCGCCGCGTATTCTTTTGTTGTACGGTTCAAACCGTGAACGCTCTTATAGTCGTTTGGCTGTTCAGGAAGCGGGACGTATTCTGGAATATTTCGGAGCGGAAGTGAAAATATTTCATCCCAAGGGACTTCCACTGCCTGAAGATGCAGATATGAACCATCCAAAGGTGAAAGAGTTACATGAACTGTTGGCTTGGGCTGAAGGCATGGTGTGGTCTTCACCCGAGCGTCATGGTGCGATGAGTTCAATTCTTAAAGCCCAGATCGACTGGATTCCACTGGCTGCTGGTGCTATCCGTGCCACTCAGGGTAAAACTTTGGCCTTGATGCAAGTCTGCGGCGGTTCACAATCCTTTAATGCGGTAAATCAAATGCGTATCCTCGGCCGCTGGATGCGGATGATCACGATTCCGAACCAGTCGTCTGTGGCAAAAGCCTTTCTGGAATTTGAGGAAGATGGCCGCATGAAACCATCGGCGTACTATGACCGGATCGTAGATGTGATGGAAGAGCTATATAAGTTCACCTTGCTCACTCGTGGTCAAAGTGCGTATTTAACGGATCGTTACTCGGAACGCAAAGAATCCGCTGAAGAATTGTCTAAGCGGGTGAATCAACGAAGTATCTAATATATCCGCATCGGAAACATATTAATGATTTCGCGTTCAGGCAGATGAGCTGAATTTTTTTTGGTTATAGAAATGATTTGAAGCTGGATATTCAATAGCATCATCGTCCAACAGCCACCTCAACATGAGGTGGCTTTTATTTTAAAGGTGCCTGAAGCAATAAAGTGACGTAAAAGGTAGTTTAACGAAGAGCGGCGATCTCAGTGTCCTGACCAATACAGGCTTAATGTTTTTGATGATTTTAGCTAAAAGGTCTAGACATGGATCATCTTGTTTTCCATCCACAATTGGCATGAAAAGAGAGGGAAATGACACCCCAATTTAGCCCTCTAATTGCCGAAACTTTTCTTTTGACTATTCATTCGCAGTGATTTTCTGTGCAAAAAGCGTTGCAAAACGCTGTTTGATCCGTTGCCCTGCTGCATTGGTGCGATGCAGTTCACCAACATTTTCATTGTATTTTAAAATCTTCCAGCCTTGATAATAGCTGCTCAATTCACCTGGTTTAAACGCAAAGGGAAAATCAGGCCGTGCAGGATAATCTGGAGTATCCATGGCACAGACAATTAGATTGAAGCCATTGGTCTGAGTGGCTTGTTGCATTTTTTGGATCAGTTGAGGAATGATTTCGGGCTGCAAAAACATCATCACCACGGTGCAATAGATAAAATCATACGATGTAGAAATATTCGGGTTCTGATTCAGATCACGAAGAGCTGTGTGAATGTTTGAGATCTGTTCCGCATCCAGAATTTCATTCAATTTCTGCAGGCTCTTTGGATTAATATCCCAGGCATCGACCTCGAACCCCTGTTGACTTAAAAACAACGCATTACGCCCTGTACCGCAGCCCACATCCAGTGCCTTGGCGGGATAGAGTTGCGATAGTGCTTCACGGATTTCGGAATGGACCGCAGTGAGCTGATATTTTTTGGAAAAATAGTCTGTTGGTTCACAGTAAAAACTTAATTGACACCGCACATCTTCACTGCTCGAAACAATTTTGTGCCAGGCTTGGGGTTCAATAAATGGAGGTTGATGCGCGACCGAAAAGACATGTTCTGAAACGATCGTGCCGCTTTCATCTAGCATGGCAAAATGGATTTCACCTTGCAGAATCTGCAATTTTGCCCAAGTCCCTACTTTGGTGTTGTGCGCTTGCTGGAAACCCGCAGGGATAGTGTCATGTGTCCAGACTGGTAATTGCTTGTAGCAGACGAGGTGTTCCATCAACGTTTCTCCAGGTTGAAGTCAGCAAAATGCAGAACCATTCATTTGGGCTGAATTGAAAATAGCAATTCTACGGAATTGTGGTAGTGGAAATGATTGGCATGCCTTCTAGTCAATAGCAGAATCTGAACCAGTCAGCAACTTTGTGTTTAAAAATAGACCGTATTACATTGTATGAGAGGGCATATTCCACCGGTTTATTCAGAAAACAACTGGAAACACACCTGTCGTAACCAACGGTTCCCAGAATTGTGATGCACACGGGCGTACGAGTGCTACTTGGCATTATAGGGTCGGTTACAGGATTTTCATCCCACTTTACGTGGTGACCATTCTTATTGAGTGCGTCAGTCCTGAGCGATTCTCATAAGGATGACACTCTTGAATGATTCAGGAGTCGATTTGTCGGATTAGGCGAGATCATTTAATCCGTTTTTAAAGGATTAAGAAGCTGGACTTTGATTAAAGCGATGGTTGGTTAAAATCACCGTCAAATCCTGCAATGAAACCGGTCGGGCAAAATAAAAACCTTGTAAATATTTGCATTGATGCTGTTGTAAAAACTCAACTTGTTCAGCAGTTTCAACACCTTCTGCCACGACAGTTAAATCAAGAGTATTGGCCATACTGATAATCGCATCGACAATTGCTGCATCATCTTGATGTTCAGCCAAATGCTGAATAAAGCTACGATCCAGTTTGAGTTCATCTATTGGCAGTTGGCGCAGATAACTCAGGCTTGAATATCCTGTACCAAAGTCATCAATCGCGACCTTGATTCCCAAAGCACGTATCGACTTCAACAGTTCAATTGAACGCTCTGCACCCATAATCAAAACCCCTTCGGTAACTTCGATTTTGAGTAACTCTAGGTTGAGCTGATGCTCAGCAAGCACCTCTTGCAGCTCGTTGAGGAAACCTGTGCGTCTAAATTGTAGCGGAGAAATATTGACAGCAACACTGAGTGGACGAGTTCTGCCCAGATTCAGCTGTACGATATCTTTGCAGGCCTGCTGTAGTACCCAATGCCCGATCGCAATAATTTGCCCGGTACGTTCAGCGAGCGGAATAAATAAAGCCGGGGAGATGAGACCTTGTTCGGGATGATGCCAGCGGATCAAGGCTTCGACCCCTGTAATCTGTCCGCTGATACTATCAATGATTGGCTGGTAGAAAAGCTGGAATTGTTGCTCTTGTAGGGCAATCATCAACTCATGGCGTAGCTGTGCATAATCCACAGCTACCTCCAATTTTCGATGATCTGCATACCATACCCAAGTATTGCCGCCTTCATTTTTTGCATGGTGCATGGCTTGCATCGCATGTTGCAGAAGCTCCTGGAAATCCAGATTGTTTCTGGTATCTAGCGCAATCCCTATACTGGCACTGAGATGGATATTATGATCATCTACATTAAATGGTGCTGCTAACAAGCGCAGAATGTCCTCGGCAATTTCAGCTGCCTGTTGTTGTGTGCGAGATTTATTTAATAATAGGGCAAACTCACCACCGGCAAAGCGTGATAGCACGTCGTCGGGTTGCAGCACCGACTGTAAACGTTTAGCGATCAATCTAAGCAGCTGATCCCCAAGAAAATACCCCAAACTTTCATTCAGTGGACGGAAATCATCCAGCTCAATATATAACACGATCAGTGGATGAGAGCTGTTATGTTGTAGGTGAAAAGCCAGATCAAGCTGTTCTTCAAATGTTTGACGGTTGGCGAGGCCAGTTAACGAATCATGGGTGCGTTGATAATTAATATATTCTTCATCAATGCGTTGTTGCGTGATGTCTTGTTGAATACTAATAAAGTGCGTACAAATACCTTGCTCATCGAGAACCGGACTCAGGATCAGCTGGTTCCAAAACCAGCTACCGTCTTTGCGATAATTTTTTAACAGGGTTTTAATTTCACGTCGTTCGGTAATAGCCTGTTGAATATGCTGCACAATCACCTGATCTGTTTCAGGTCCCTGTAGAAAACGGCAGTTGCGTCCTAGAGTTTCTTCTTCTGTATAACCGGTAATCTGGGTAAAGGCCGGATTGACGTACACAATTGGGTTATCTTCAGTTGCTTCCGTGATGATAATGCCATGTGGGTTTGCATCAACACCACGTTTCAACAGGCGTAAATACTCTTCCGTCATACGGCGCTGGCTGATGTCTCGAACCACACCAAAAACCCCGACAATCTTTTGATCATTGAAAATCGGCAAATAGGTCAAATCAATCCAGTAGCTTTGCCCCGATTCCCGATAGGCCTGAATTTCGATGCGCTGGATATCACCCGCTACAGCACGTTCAAAAGCCGCTTTTGCTGTCTCCAAATATTCAGGCAGAATCACTTGTGAATAATGCAGACCGTAGATTTGTTTCAGTGCAAAACCACTAATTTGTTTTGAGGTCATATTGGCATCACGGATATAGCCTTCCAGGTCATGCTCAAAAACCCCATCCGGATGATGATCGAAGAACGAACGGTATTTCTCGTGCATTGCGATTTTTTGCCGACGCTCATCATGCAGGTCCATCCCGAGAGCCACGAGAGAGGCTGCACGTTGCAACAGCTTGATATGAAAATCGGTCGGTGGTTTAGGATGACGATAATAAGTTGCAAATGTACCGTACAAGACGCCTTGAGCATTGATGATGGGAACCGACCAGCAGGCGGCAATATTGTCTCGCTGGATCAATTCCTGATAAGGTTGCCAGTTTGGATCGGTTGCTAGATTTTCACAGATCACCATTTTACGCTCAAAGGCAGCGGCGCCACATGCTCCTATTTGCGGACCAATTTTTAAATCTTTTATGGCGTCTTTATAAAGAGCAGAGAAATGTTGTCCGCCACTGATCAGGTTAAGGTGCTGCTCTTCTTCTGAATACAACATTACCGAAACCAAGGCATCAGGGATCAGGCTTTCTAGCCAATTCGTCACCATATCCAGCACGACTGTCAAATCTGCCTTTTGACCGAGTAGATCCAGAATAAGTAAGGTATCTAGTTCATTGTTTTTATCAAACATTCAGCATCCCTAATATGATAGAAATCGACCCTTTATAAATATTATTTTAGCAGGATAATGCTTGTGATGTTTAAAATATCATCACCTTATGAGTATTTTAATTCCAGAGTATTTAAACTCAAAATCCCGCTACGGCTTTACGGTTCGATTTTTTGGAAGGTATTTGAATCATTTGATTGGCTAAGTGAGTGAATCGAGCAAACTGAGTAGATATTTTAGCTTAATTTATTTGGATAAATCTTTTTTATTCAATAAGATATTAACTCATCCATAATAAGGATTAGTTGTGAAATTTATGGCGCAGGAGGTGCTTCTAATTTCATAATCTCTCTTTAGATCATT
The DNA here is from genome assembly GCF_035916735.1 of Acinetobacter minutum. Taxonomy (NCBI): domain Bacteria; kingdom Pseudomonadati; phylum Pseudomonadota; class Gammaproteobacteria; order Moraxellales; family Moraxellaceae; genus Acinetobacter; species Acinetobacter minutum. Next base: position 1,483 of record NZ_JAQIHG010000011.1, on the reverse strand, counting down.
CGAATAAGAGTCTATTCAAATTAGAATTTTGATTTTTAAATTCTTTTTTCTGATTTTTTGTCAGCGATATTTTTATGTTAAACCGCAAGATCAAACATAAACGTTTTATCTCAAAAATAACTTTATTTCTTGTGTGATTCATAAGAAACTTATGGCGCTTTCAATTCGGGTTGAGTGAAGAGTTAAACGTCTTCAGTCCTTCATCGATCGTCGACGCTTTATACATTGCTCCGCATATTTACTCAGATTCTCTCTTCAGGAAAATTGCATGATTCAAAAGTCACTCTTGATGCTCTCTGTATCGGCAATGCTGAGCCTGACAGCATGTGTCAGTACGACACAGACTACTTCGGGTGTAAATCGTAAACAGTTGATGTTTGTTCCGCAATCTGTAGTCGAAAGTACGGCTCAAAGCCGCTATGAGCAATATGCGCGTGAGGCCAAAGCCAATCATACCTATATTACCAATGGCCGATTAACAGAAATCATGCAGGTTCTCATTCCATACGCAGAAGCGATGATGAGTGAAAAACGAAAAATTGATTGGCAAATCAATGCAAATCTAAATAACTATCCAAATGCTGTTTCGGTGGCGAGTGGACAGATTGTGGTGAGTACCTCATTTATTATTGGTCCAACCTTTACTGATGATGAACTCGCCACTTTAATTGCTCATGAAATGGCGCATATTGTGCGGCAACATGGCCGTGAAAAGGCTTCAATTCTAAATCTGGGAACTTTTACCGGGCATAACCGGAATCTTGAATTGGAAGCGGATCAGTTGGGCCTGGAAATTATGACACGTGCAGGGTATGAGCCAGCTTCAGCAATTAGTTTTTGGCAAAAAACCGATCAACTGATTCGGCGTACGGAAGCATTAATGAAAAAATCTGAGAGAGCGAGTGCGACCCCCCCTTTGTTGAGTTCACATCCACAATATGAAGAACGCCTGAAGCGTATTCAACAATATGTGATCAAGATGGAAGCATTACGTGATTCACTCAATACGAGAAATTCATCCATTTCTGCAACGCCAGTTTCTGTATCCTAAGTCATTCATCTAGAGAGATTTTAAGTACAGATAGTTTTAGAAAAAATTTACAAGTTCTTTAATGCATAGGGATTGTTTATTTAATAATCCTTATTTAATACAATCGCATAGATTTTTCTATTTTCAACAATATGAAAAGTCCTTTTTAAAATTAAATTGACTGTATTTTTTGGGTTTATTAATAGGTTTAAGTGTATTAATTAAATGTAAAAAATTAAAAAAAGTAAATTTTATTAAATTTTTATAAATCTCTTTTTTGTTTTTAATTTTATAAATCAAGTTGTTAGAAAAGCAATTAAGATGAGGTCTTTTAATAAGTTAAGATGAATATATTAGGAATCTTTTTAGTTAAACGTGGCTTTGTTGCACAAACCTATCTGTAAAGGCTTTTTCAGCGATATAATTTTCAAATGAAGAAGCCTACACACAAAA
>NZ_JAQIHG010000010.1:58023-92066 GCF_035916735.1 Acinetobacter minutum | reverse complement strand
ATTTTGTGTGTAGGCTTCTTCATTTGAAAATTATATCGCTGAAAAAGCCTTTACAGATAGGTTTGTGCAACAAAGCCTCTTAGAAGTAAAATGAATACTAGAGGTAATAATAATTCAAAAGCTATAAGTCATAATGGATACTGCATTGAGTCTATAATGTTCACTGAAATAGACAAGTTGAAATTTATTTTAGATAAAATTTATCAAAATAATCTGAGTGCATTTGTTGATAATTGGATAGCTAATATTGACTCAGACTTAGCCAATTATAGATCCGAAACGTTTCAAAAACTTAACGAAAGCTTTGAAGGGCAAAAAAATAACCGACAGACTTTGTGTCGTACTCCTCTAGTTTTCAATTTAATCCTTTCGGAATGGATAGATGCGAGAGCACAAAATTCAAATTGTTGTTCACAATATATGAATAAGTATTTAATTGATAAGTTTATTAAAGATTTAGAGGATTTTGTTGGGCGAAATATCATCATTGATACAACTCGAAATCAAAAATTTGACGAGATAGTAAGTAAATTATTTCTTTTATATATTGATGCTATTGATGATCCATCCCATTATCCTCAAGAGTTCATCAATCTGATTAATGAACTTTCTATACAATAAAAAATCCCCTCATTCGAGGGGATTTCTTGAATCAAACTACAGCATATTAAAGCGCCGCAATCTGCTCCATATTCGCTTTAATCTTCGCTAACTGATCCGCAAACTCAGCCAGTTTCGCTTTCTCACCTTCAACAACAGCAGCAGGTGCTTTCGCCACAAAACCTTCATTTGCCAGTTTGGTGGCAATCTGGTCATGCTGTTTTTGAACCTTGTCGAGGTCTTTTTGCAGACGACCCAATTCCGCTTTAGGATCAATCAAGCCTTTCATCGGAACGAATACAGACACGTGACCCACTACAGAAGATGAAGACAATGGTGGTTGTTCAGCATCTGTAAGGAAGGTGATACTTTCCACTTTCGCCAATGCTTTAACCAATGCTTCGATACGTGCGATTTGCGCTTTTTCAGCTTCAGTGGTGTTCTGAAGAAGAACAGGCAACAGGCGAGCATTACCCAAGCCCATTTCACCACGGATGTTACGCACCGCACCAATCAAACCTTGCAGCCATTGCATGTCCGCTTCAGCTTGGTCATTCATTAATGCTTCGTCAGCAACAGGGTACTGCGCCAGCATGATGGTTTCGCCGCCCAAGCCGATCATTGGCGCAAGGGTTTGCCAGATTTCTTCGGTCAGGTACGGCATGATTGGATGCGCAAGACGTAAAGACGCTTCCATGACCGCAAGCAGAACACGGCGTACTTCCGCTTTACGTTCTTCAGAAACATTTTCATCGTTTAGAACCGGTTTGGTCAGCTCGACATACCAGTCACAGTATTCATTCCAGATGAACTCGTAAATGGCTTGTGCAGCCAGGTCTAAACGATAGGTTGCAAATGCAGTTTGTACCGCAGCTTCCGCTTTTTGCAGACGGCTGACGATCCACTGTTCAGGCAGTTCCCAAAGATCAGGACGTGCAGTTTGCCCTACGGTTTGACCTTCAACGTTCATCAACACGAAACGCGTACCGTTCCAGATTTTGTTGGCAAAGTTACGGTAACCTTCCACACGTTTCATGTCGAATTTGATGTCACGGCCGGTATTCGCGAGCGCACAGAAGGTAAAACGAACCGCATCGGTACCATAAGCCTGAATGCCTTCCGGGAATTCCTTGCGCGTTGATTTTTCGATCTTCGCGGCCTGTTTCGGGTTCATCAAACCGGTGGTACGTTTTTGTACCAGGGTTTCAAGGTCAACACCATCAATCAAATCTAACGGGTCCAGTACGTTGCCTTTCGATTTTGACATCTTCTGGCCTTCACCATCACGTACCAAGCCGTGAACGTACACAGTCTTGAACGGGACTTGTGGCGTGCCATCTTCATTTTTCATGAAGTGCATGGTCATCATGATCATGCGCGCCACCCAGAAGAAGATGATGTCAAAACCAGTGACTAGTACATCGGTCGGGTGGAAGGTATTGAGGAAATAGTTTTCTTTGTCTTTCGCGGCGTCGCCAGTCCAGCCCAACGTTGAGAAAGTCCATAGACCAGATGAGAACCAGGTATCCAGTACATCTTCGTCTTGTTTCAATTCTACTTCAGGCGCAATGTTATTTTTCGCACGCACTTCGGCTTCGTCACGACCCACGAATACATTACCTTCGGCATCATACCAGGCCGGAATGCGGTGGCCCCACCACAATTGACGCGAGATACACCAGTCCTGAATGTTGTTCATCCAGGCCATGTACATGTTGCTGTACTGTTCCGGCACGAATTTAATCTCGCCATCTTTCACGGCCTTAATCGCAGGCTCGGCAAGTGGTGCAATTTTCACATACCATTGGTCGGTCAGTAATGGCTCAACGATTACGCCTGAACGGTCACCGCGAGGTGGTTTCAAGGTGTAAGGTTGAATCTGGTCTAACCAGCCTTCCGCTTCAGCCTGTTCAACCAGTTTTTTACGTGCTTCAAAACGCTCTAAACCAATGTAGTCTGCAGGGGCAGGGATGGTTTTAGAAATCTGTTCGCCGGCTTTAGCGATGTATTCAAACTCAGCCAACACTTCCGCATTTTTATTAAAGATGTTGATGATTGGTAATTCGCAGCGCTTACCTACCTCATAGTCATTGAAGTCGTGCGCAGGGGTGATTTTCACACAGCCGGTTCCGAATGCTTTGTCGACATATTCGTCTTTCACGATTGGAACCGCACGACCTGTAATAGGCAGGATGATGTTTTTGCCGACCAGATCTGCATAGCGTTCATCATCCAGCGCAACGGCAACGGCGGTATCGCCCAGCAATGTTTCAGGACGTGTTGTGGCTACGACGATGTAATCTTTACCATCGTGGGTACGCAGTGACTTATCTTCAAAGAAGTATTTGAAGTGCCAGAGTGAACCTTGTTCTTCTTTATCTGACTCAACTTCCAGATCCGAAAGCGCGGTTTGCAGTTTCGGGTCCCAGTTCACCAGGCGCTTGCCACGGTAAATCAGGCCTTCTTCGTGCAGTTTGACGAACACTTCTTTCACTGCATTCGACAAGCCTTCATCCATGGTGAAACGTTCACGCGACCAGTCGACCGAAGAACCTAAACGGCGGATTTGACGGGTGATATTGCCGCCCGACTGTTCTTTCCATTCCCAGACTTTTTCGATGAATTTTTCACGGCCCAGGTCATGACGGCTGATGTTTTGTGCACCCAGCTGACGTTCAACCACCATCTGCGTGGCGATCCCGGCATGGTCGGTACCCGGCTGCCACAAGGTGTTTTTGCCCGACATACGGTTATAGCGCGTCAAGGCATCCATGATGGCATTGTTAAAACCATGACCCATGTGCAAGCTGCCGGTGACGTTTGGTGGCGGAATCATGATACAGAAGGATTCGCCTTTCTGAGATGGCTTAAAATAGCCGTTCTCTTCCCAAGTCTTGTACCATTTTTTCTCGATCTCGGTTGGATCGTAGGTCGTAGCAATATTTTGCGCAGAATCAGTCATAGTCAGAACAGATCAAAAGTGAATAAAAAATTGCAGCTATTGTAGCAAAAATTCATTCGAATTTAAGGAGAGAAACCGAGCAAAACACGTTTTGCTCAGCACAGCACTTGTCTATATCAGCAACTTTCGATTTTCAATGGTCAATCTGGTGCGAGAAAGCACTTATTTTTGCAAGAAATGCGCTTGAAGCGATTTTTAGTGTCCAAGTCTGAGCTGTCCATTTATGTCCTGTGCAAGATGACCGTCTAGAGGGCTTAATGATGATGGGCAGGGACAAAATCTACTTGATGCATTAACAGTCATGAGGATTTGGAGTATAAACGTGGAGCAATATGGGCGGATGGGATGGTCTACCGGGATCTGAATCCTATGACGATGACTTCAGCCTTGATCTATTTCAACGGGGGAGATATGGCGCAGCAAGACTTAAGCAATCAGGTGGTATGGATTACCGGTGCTTCTTCAGGCTTGGGCAAGGCATTGGCACAAGCCTATGCGGCACGTGGTGCCCAATTGGTTTTGACGGCGCGCCGTTATGAAGAATTGGAAAAAGTACGTGCCAGTCTGCATCAGCCCGAGCAGCATCTGTCGATTGTAGCGGATATTTGTGATGAGCAGCAGGTGCTACAGGCTTATCAGCAAGTGCTAGCGGAAAAGGGTCGAATTGACTGGCTGATTAACAATGCCGGACTGAGCCAGCGTGCCCTGATTCGGGATACCAGCATGCAGACCGAACGTGCGATTATGGAAGTGGATTATTTTTCCCAGGTTTTTCTGACCAAGACCGTACTGCCGACCTTGCTCAAACAGCAATCCGGACGTGTGGTGTTTATTTCCAGTGTCGCCGGTTTGCTGGGCACGCAATATCGCGCGACGTATTCTGCGGCGAAAGGCGCGATCCACATGTGGGCCAACAGCTTGCGTGCCGAGGTGGGTGATCAGGGCATTGGGGTGTCGGTGATTTTTCCGGGCTTTGTCAAAACCAATGTGTCTTTTAATGCGCTCAATGGCGCAGGCCAACCACAAGGCCATCAGGACAGTGCCATTGAAAACGGACTTGAGCCGGAGGCATTTGCCGAGCAGACCTTGAATGCCTTATTACGTGGTGAAGAATATATTGTGATTGGCGGTGCGAAAGAAAAACTCGGGGTATTAATTTCCCGTCTGTCACCGAAGTTACTCTATAAGATGATTCGCAAAAGCAGCGTGAAATAAGGAAAAAGCCTCTGTTTCTAGCATAAAAAAGCCAGCTGAGCTTGCAGCTGGCTTTTTGTTTTCGTGTGGAATGATGACGCGTTATTTGCTGCTCTGATTCAGCTCAGCCGTAGAGGGTTGATGCGTCACCTGATCAGCGGTGCTGGCTTTGACACCCCCACCGAGGACTTTGTAAAGTTCGACCTGGTTGTTCAGATTGGCCTGTTCCAGTAACAGCAAACCTTGTTCCGCTGCATATGCGGCACGCTGTGCATCGAGAACAGTCAGATAATTGTCAATCCCGGCACGGAAACGCGCATTGGCCAGTTTGTAGCTGCTATTGGTGGCATCCACTAAACGGCGTTGGGCGCTGAGACGTTCACCAATATTGGCACGCGTAGCCAAGGCATCATTAACTTCACGGAAAGCCGACTGAATCGATTTTTCATAATTGGCCAAGGCAATTTGCTGGTCCGTTTCAGAAATCTTGATGTTGGCTTTGCGGGTGCCCCAGTCAAAGATCGGGATATCCAGACTTGGATCGACTGCCCAGACAAAAGAACCGGATTTGAACAGATCAGTCAGGTCACTTGAAGCATAACCCGCAGAACCGGTCAGGCTGATGGTCGGGAACAGGCGTGCGCGAGCCGCACCAATATTGGCACCTGCTGCACTCAACCGATATTCCGCAGCTTTCACATCCGGACGGTTATTCAGCAAATCACTAGGTAAACCTGCAGCAAGAGCAGTCTGCTGAGTCACACGGTTGAGGCGCTGCTGTGGCAATAAGTTTGCAGGAACAGTTTGACCCACCAGCAGATTCAGCAGGTTTTGTGCCTGAGCCAGTTGTGTCTTGTAGTTGGCCACGTCATTGCGCGCAGTTTCTACTGAAATTTGCGCCTGACGGACCGGCAATTCGCTGTCGATCCCGACATCAAAACGCTTTTTGTTCAGGTTGTAGGATTCCAGTTGGGCTTGCAGGGTTTGCTGGGCTAGTTTCAGATTGGCATTGGCAAAGGAATAGCTCATCCAGGCCTGGGCAACCTGACCGATCAGGCTGATCTGCGTGGCATCCCGTGCACTTTGCGTCGCCAGATAATTGTCCAGCGCATTGTCTTTCAGACTACGCACGCGTCCCCAGAAATCCAGTTCATAAGCCGTCACACCGAGACCAACATTGTAGTTGGTCACTGGGTTTTTCGTATTCAGGGTGTCCTGACGTAATACGCTGCCACTGGCGCCAATGGTCGGTAACTGGTTGTTTTCCGAAATCTGGTACTGCTGCTGTGCACGTTGAATGTTCAGGGTCGCGGTACGCAGATCACGGTTATTGTTCAAGGCCAGCTGGATCACTTGCCGCAGACGTTGATCCGCGAAAAAATCCTGATAACCCTGTTCAGCAATCGATTGCTTGCTGCCATTTGAGTTGCTGTAACTTGCCGGAATGTCTGCTTTCACCGCGGGTTCTGGGCCACGCATGCTTTGACAGGCGGTCAAAGCAAGCGCAAGTGCAGATACCGCAATGCCACGACCTAAAAACGATCCTCGTTTTTGCATCACGATGTTTGCTCCTGGTTATTTTTAGGTTTGTATTTAAAGATGCTGCGAATCCACACGTAGAATACCGGAATAAAGAAGATTCCAAGTAAAGTCGAGCTGATCACACCACCAAGCACGCCATAACCGACTGAATGCTGGCTACCGGCACCGGCACCCGAAGCCAAGGCAAGCGGCAACACACCAAAACCGAAGGCTAGGGTGGTCATGATGATCGGGCGTAAACGCATTTTCGCAGCATGCAGGGTGGCTTCAAGCAGTTCTTCTCCCTGTTCTTGTAGCTCTTTTGCAAATTCTACAATCAGGATGGCATTTTTCGCCGCCAGACCAATCACCGCAATAATCGCCACCTGGAAGTAAATGTTATTCGACAGGTTTGGATCCTTGGTCAGAATCATGCCCAGGAAAGTCAAACCGACCGCACCGACAATCCCGAGTGGAATCACCAGCATCACCGAGAACGGAATCGACCAGCTTTCATACAGTGCGGCCAGACACAGGAACACAATCAGCATCGATAGCGCATACAACGAAGCGGTTTGTGAACCCGCCTCACGTTCTTCTAGCGATAGACCGGTCCATTCATAGTCAAAGCCTTGCAGGCCCATCGAAGGCAGTTTGGCGATGATTTCTTCCATAGCCAGCATGGCTTCACCTGAGCTGACCCCTGGTGCTGGCGTACCTTGAATGTTAACGGCAGAGATACCGTTATAACGTTCTAGACGTGGTGAACCATAGGTCCATTCACCGGTGGCAATGGTCGAGAATGGTACCATTTCACCGCTGTTGTTGCGCACGTACCACTTGTTCAGATCTTCCGGCTGCATACGTGAATCAGCCTGGCCTTGTACATAGACTTTTTTCACACGGCCACGGTCAATGAAGTCATTGACATAGCGGCCACCCCAGGCAATACCCATGGTGCTGTTAATTTCAGAAATACTGACACCCATTGAGCTGGCTTTTTCCGTATCTACAAGGATGCGGTACTGTGGGGTATCTTCCTGACCATTTGGACGCACACCCATCAGGCGTTTATCCTGTCCTGCCATACCCAGAATCATGTTACGTGCTTCGAGCAGTTTGGCATGGCCCTGACCTGAAGCATCTTTTAACTGCAGGTTAAAGCCGGCGGTGACACCCAGTTCAGGCATTGCCGGTAACTGTAATGGAATGATGTACGATGCATCTTTCACAATCGCATTCAGTGCCATCCCTCGTTGAATTAACGCGCCAATTTGCTGTTCTGGTGTGGTTCGCTCATCCCAGTCTTTCAGTTTAACGAAGGCCAAACCGGCATTTTGTCCAACCCCACTGAAGGAGAAACCGGCAACACTGAACACCGATTCCACGGTTTCTTTATTGCCTTCTCTAAAGAAGCCCGTGAGCTGGTCAATGGCATTTCCGGTACGTTCCAGCGTGGCATTTGGAGGTAACTGTACCAAAGTCAGTACTACACCTTGGTCTTCATTCGGCAAGAACGAGCTTGGCAGTTTTTGGAACAAGAACACCAGACTCGCCAGAATCACCGCATAGAACACCCCTGAAGCCAGTTTATGGATCAGCATTTTCTTGGCAATGTTCTGATAGCCTTGTGACAGACGGTTGAAACTGTGGTTAAACCAGCGGAAGAAACGCGCAACCGGATGATTACTTTGTGCCTTGTTCGGATCATGCTGTTTCAGGATGGTCGCACACAGCGCTGGGGTAAAGGTCAGGGCAATGATTAATGAGAAAATCATCGCGGTGACCAGGGTAATCGAGAACTGGCGATAGATCACCCCAGTGGTGCCGCTGAAGAATGCCATTGGAACGAATACTGCAGTCAAGACCGTGGTGATCCCGACCAGTGCACCAGAAATCTGCTGCATCGAGTGTTCGGTTGCCGTGACAGGATCGGTGTGTTCTTCGCTCATCACCCGTTCGACGTTCTCCACGACTACAATCGCATCATCCACCAGCAAGCCGATGGCCAGAACCATGGCGAACATGGTGAGCGTGTTGATACTGAAGCCAAATAGGTTAATGACCGCAAAGGTTCCCAGTACTACGACAGGAACTGCCAGCGTAGGAATAATCGTGGCGCGCCAGTTCTGCAAGAACAGGAACATCACGATAAACACCAGAATCACCGCTTCGATCAGCGTATGTACCACACTTTCAATGGAAAGTTTGATGAATGGAGTGGTATCAAAGGCCAGCGAGTCTTTTAGCCCAGCCGGGTAGTTTTTACGGAGCTGTTGCAGACGTTCATCGACTGCTTGTGCGGTATCCAGGGCATTGGCACCGGTTGCGAGTTTAATCGCTACACCACCTGCCGGTTTGCCGTTAAATTTCGACACAAACTGATAGTTTTCAGGACCCAGTTCTACGGTTGCCACATCACCCAAAGTGACTTTGGCGCCTGAGCTGGTGTTTTTCAGGAATACCTGACGGAACTGTTGTGGATCTTTCAGCAAGCTCTGTGCATTCACGGTGGCATTCAGCATTTGTCCCGGAACAGAAGGTGCTCCACCCAATTGACCCACCGCCACCTGCGCATTTTGTGTACGCAATGCAGTTAAAACGTCACTCGGGGTCAGCTGGTAGCTGCTCAGTTTGGCGGGATCGAGCCAGATACGCATCGCATAAGAACTACCGAAAACCTGCACCTCACCGACACCTGCAACACGGCTGAGCGGTTCGGCGATATAGGAGTTGACGTAGTCTTTAATGTCGGCATCAGACAGAGAGCCATCCGGTGAATGGAAAGCAACCACTTGCAGGAAGCTGGCACCTGATTTGGTAACTTTCACGCCTTGGCGTTGCACATCTTCCGGCAGCAGGGCGGTTGCGGATTGCAACTTGTTCTGGACCTGAACCTGAGCAATATTGGGATCGATGCCCTGTTTGAAGTTGACCTGGATACTGGCCTGACCGTTACCCGAACTGTTGGAGGAGATATAACGTAAGCCATCCAGACCATTCATTTGCTGTTCAATGATCTGGGTTACGGTATTTTCCACGGTTTCCGCAGATGCACCTGGATAGGTAGCAGAAATGGTGACCGTAGGCGGCGCAATCGTTGGGTACTGGGCAATCGGCATCTTGGTCAGGGTGATAATCCCGGCCAGCATGATAACCAATGCCAACACCCAAGCAAAAATGGGGCGATGAATAAAAAACTTAGCCATTTATGCAAGTCCTCAAGTGGATGCTTTCGGAGCTACGGTAGCTTTTGAGCCTGATGGTTGCTGTTGCGGCTGCGCTGTCGGTGCTGCTTTTGGCGTATAAGGTTTAACTACTACCTGTGCATCCGGTTTGACCTTGGCGACGCCATCGACAATCACTTTATCGCCATTTTGCAGACCTTTGGTGATGATCCAGTTGGCACCTTGCGTACCGGAAGTTTCAACCGGACGGCTTTCTACCTTGTTTTGTGCGTTGGCAATCATCACAACGGCTTGACCTGTCGGTAAACGGGTCAGTGCAGGTTGTGGAATCAGATAGGCATTGGGAATCACGCCTTGCACGATTTGTGCCGTGGCATACATGCCCGGCAATAACAGACTACTTGGGTTGCTGAAAACGGCGCGCAAAGTGACAGAACCGGTTTGCGGATCAACACTGGCATCCGAGAAAGCCAATTTACCTTCAACTGGATAGGTGCTGCCATCCTCAAGCTTTAACTTGACCGTGGTGTTGTTGCTGTTATTGAGATTACCTTGGCTCAATTGCTGACGCAATCGGATCAGTTCAGCACTCGACTGGTTAATGTCGACGTAAATCGGATCCAGCTGTTGAATGGTCAGCAACGGATCAGCTTGATTCGCAGTTACCAAGGCACCCGCTGTGACGGTTGAACGTCCGGTTTGACCTGAAATTGGCGCACGAATCACTGAATAGCCCAGATTGATCTCGGCATTTTTCAGTTGTGCGCGTGCTGAGTTCAGGTCGGCTTCTGCCAGACGCACTTGCGCCACGATGTCATCATATTCCTGTTTGGAAATGGCATTGGAGTTGACCAGCTGACTGTAACGGCCTTCTTTGGTCCGCAACATGTTGAGGTTGGCTTGGGCTCGTTGTACCGCAGCACGGGCGTTATCGGCATCCGCACGGTAAGTTCGTGAGTCCACTTCATACAGCGCTTGCCCCTGACGGACGTAGCTGCCTTCGGCAAACAGACGTTTTAAGACAATGCCGCTCACTTGTGGGCGAACTTCAGAAATTTGATACGCTGAGGTGCGGCCAGACAGTTCTACAGTCTGTTCGACGGCCTGAGCTTGAGCCACTAGAACACCAACCTCAGTAGGTGGCATTTTTTGTGCAGCAGCAGCTTGCTGTGCTTCTTTCGGGTCTTTGCTACAACCTACAAGTGCCAGACTTGTGGCTAATGCGCAAGCAGTAAGGGCAGGCGCCCAAAGCTTAGCCGACATCATTCTTCACCTCTTTAGATTCTTATCTAAAATTAATTCGTTTTTGCTTAAGCTGCCGGGGCTGAACCACAACCAAAGCAGAGAAATCCAAATAAAACCGATACTCCAACCCGCCAATACATCAGTCAGATAATGTACACCTGCGTAGATCCGAGAGATTCCCATCAGCACCAGCCAGATCATGGCGATCAGCATGATGTAGCGACGATAACGATGCCGATGAAAAATGAGCACTGCGCAGGTCGCTAGCGTTGCGGCATAAACACTATGCACACTGGGAAACGAATCACCATAATTATTGACTAAATGATACATTTCTGGCGGGCGGGGCCGAGCAATCCACCATTTGAGCAGCCAGCCAATCACGCTACTGCTGAGAATCGCCAAACCAAGAAATAGTGCGGTGCTGTACTTTTTATCACACGCCAGTTGTATGGCCCAAAACAGGCTAAACAGCAATACAAAAGGCATGCCGCCCAGGTAAGAAAGCCAGGTTGCCAAGGTATCCAGTAGCGGCATTCGATTGGTGTGCATCCAGTCGAGCAGGTTCATATCCCAGCCTGAAAATGCAGGCAGATGCCGGATCAGTTCACTGAGTCCGAGTAAGCAGCAGCCCACGAAAATCAAGCGGTATGGCATGTGAAAACCTTGTTATTCTAGCTGAAATCAACCAGACGAATAATTGATAAAGTGTACTCGTGAGTACACTTTATTTCAAGTCTATAAAAATCGTCGGTATTTAATTTTGATTGTTTTTTAACACGATTTTATCTGTGACGGCTATCGGAAAATTAACTGTTTTTTGAGGGAGGAGGTGTATTTTCAGCTTTTTCAGTCGGTAGTTTCGGGGGCCAGAAGAACTCACTTGGACGGGTCAGAAAATGCGTCAGTACCAGTTTGGCCAGCGGCTTCCACTGTTCAAAATGGACTTGCCGTGCGCGTAAGGCCACAATAATGGTGAGGGTAAAGCTGACAAATAGGTTGGTGAGACCGATCAGTAATACGCCTAAAAAAGACACGATGATCAGGCCAAGATCTGGCGTACCATTGATATTGATTAGGCCTTGGATGAAATTGGCCGAGGCAAAGGCAATATGGCGGATATCGAGCGGCAATCCCAGAATAAATCCCAGCGTGCCCATACTGCCCAGCATGATGCCAAACAGAAAATTACCTGCCAGTGCCCCCAGATTACGTTCAATATAATCTGCCAGTTTGTCCAGTCGTTCTTGACCAAGCAGTAAACGCAGGGACATGTGCATTTTCAGGCGTGGTCCGACCTTGCGATAGACTGCCATGTTGTCAAAATAACCCGCAATCAGACCGGACAGGAACAGACAAACGCCGGCGATCGCGGCATGTGGAATGGCGAGTGAGGTAAAGGGATCTAAGTCATGCAACATCTGCGTGGCTTTGGCATGTGTCATGAGTGGTTCATGCAGGCTGCCCTGCCAAAGCAGGGCAATCAGTGCCGCCGTGGGAATGGCAATCGAAATATTGCCTAGAATCGCAATAAATTGCGTGCGGATAATATTCACGATCAGAGCGGCCAGCTCTATAAGTTGGGCACTTTTAGAACCTTTACGCTGTTGCACCGTGGCTGCCAGTGCGGCTGCAGTCATCGCAGGCTGTTTGGTTGCAACCGTAAAATGCAGCACATGGATCAGCATAAAACCCAGTGAATAATTCATGCTATAGACAAAGGCCTGCATCAAGGGTGCCATGCTCATTCGCGCAGCCAAGGTTTTCAGGCTGGCCATGCTGGCAATAATCACGCCGGCACCCGCTGCTGCTTTAAACATTGAGAAAAAACCGGCCTTGTCGCTACTGACATAGTGTTCGCCCGTTCGGCTGGCATTTTCGGTGACCTGCAGAGCGATCAATTGACTGTTGGTCGACAGTAAATCCCGCACACTTTGTTCACTGTAGTGGGCAGCAGCAACCGCTTTGAGCAAGTTCGCCATTGCCTGATAACGATCCCGAGGGGCATCGACCAGTAGATGCAGCAGCAGTTCAATACGATCCAGACATTGTTCCAGCAGCGACAGCAAGTAAGTCAGGCTTAGACTGACCCCGATCCGTTTGGTGGCACGACGAATCTTCAGTACCACATCGCGGCATTGTTCAAACATCACAAAAGCCTGTGAGGCATCTGGCATGAAAAGCGCACAGCTCTGGGGATGTTGCAGGCAACTCTGTTTAAAGTTACTGATAAATTCGTTGATTTCCCGATTTTGTACCAGAAACGGGGACTCATATTCTGTCAGATCGGGCTGTGCATTAATAAATTCGGGGTACAGCGCTATCCCGCTGATACGATAGGATAGCACTGTGATCGCTTTCAGAATTTCCTGCTGAATGCTTTGGCACTCAGTTTGTATACTGTTGTCATCACTGAGCAGTTCAAACAGCTGAGTCCAGCAGGACAAATCGATCTGTGCCAGCCATTCAGGATCACTCGGTTGATAAAAAATCTCGCCAATCAGGTAGCGAAGCTGCTGTTGATCCTGAATGACGGGGAGCAGATAGGCTCCTATCCGTTGCATTAACTGGTTCCAGAACCCATCAAGTGGCAAGATGCCGCTTTCGGCATACAGGCTGGTCTGTTTGTATTGATTGATCAGTCTAACAATAAAATGTTGTAAGGTCGCTGCTGCCGTTGGAATCCGCAGTAATGCCTGAATCAGGGCATTAAACTTGAGCTGGATTTCTTCTGGATTTTGGCTGTCTGCCGGACGGATGCGATTGATCAGTTCAATGATCAGTTGTTTATTGACAACAGCCTGTTTCTGCTCAAGCTGTTGCTGCATTTTTTCAAATAGATCGTAGAGGGCAATCTGCATCAGGATTTATTGGATACGGTGTAAGGCCATCTGCGCCAAATTGTGCAGGGCCTGGCGGTATTCGCTGTCTGGCAGAATGGTAAGTGCAGCACAGGCACGTTCGGTTTCTTCTGTCGCACGTTGACGGCAGTAATCCAGAGCACCTGAATGTTTGACAATGGCAATGACCTGCTCAAGCTGTTCAACGCCACCGGTGGCAATACTGCGACGAATAATCTGGTGGTCGTCACCGCTGGTATTTTTTAATGCAGCGATCAGGGGCAGGGTAGGTTTACCTTCCATCAAGTCATCGCCGATATTTTTACCGAGGGTTTCAGCATCTGAAGTGTAATCCAGAATATCGTCAATAATCTGGAAGGCATTACCGAAGTGGCCAGCGAAACAGCGTAGTGCTTCACGATATTCGGGTTTGCCGCACAAGATGGCAGCCCCTTCCGTTGCCAGTTCAAATAAACGCGAAGTTTTGCCATGAATAATTTTCAGATAGGTTTCTTCTGTGGTGTCCGGTTGATGCTGGGACTGTAACTGCAGCACTTCACCTTCTGCAATTTCACAGGTACCGGTGGAGAAATCTTTGAGTAAGTCAAAGTTATTAAAATTCACCAGCAGATCAAAAGAACGTGCAATCAGAAAATCACCGACCAAGACCGCGGTCTGGTTGTTCCAGGTGGCATTCGCCGTTGGACGGCCACGACGCAGAGTGGACTCATCGACGACATCATCATGTACCAAGGTGGCAGTATGTAACATTTCAATAATGGCCGCCAGTTTACGTGCATCGGCCAGATCGGTTTCGCCACAGGCACGCGACGCCAGCAAGCACATAATTGGTCGCATGCGCTTGCCGCCCGCTTCGACCACATGTTTGCTCACCGACATGACCAATGCCACTTTTGAACTAATGCCTTCATTAATGAATTGATCCATCGCAGCAAAATCGGTAGCAACAGGAGCGAGAATATCTTGCTTAAAGTCGATGGCCATGTGAAGAAAAACCTCTAGTTCGTCGATGAGTCGCGTGAGTGTAACAATAACAATACGATAAAGTGCTTTAGCATACCATTATGTCATTGCCTATAGCCATGTTGTCCAGTCTTGATGCAAAAACAGCAGTAGGCGGGTCGTTGAGCCGGATTAGCAGAATATCGGTTCAAGCATGAAACAGCCTATATACTAGCGAATAGTTTTTAAAAATCTATTTGCAATTGGGCGAAAGATGCAATTTAAGCAAAAAAATACAGCTGTTCAGCGAGTTTGCTGTGAAACAGAAATCGGCTAAAGTCTGTGCAATGGCTGCTATAATATTTCCTGTAAATGACTTGTTGTTTGGCTGATTATCACTTAAAATCTGTGCCCTTGTATAACACCCAGTGGCGTTCGTTTTAAGATCGATATCTTCCTTTATCGGCACGACGACACGGGCATGATTGGAGTACATTATGTACGCAGTAATCCAAAGCGGTGGTAAACAGCACCGTGTAGTTGAGGGTGAAACCCTTAAAGTTGAATTATTGAAAGCTGAAACTGGTTCAACGATTACGTTTGATGACGTATTGATGGTTGTAAATGGTGACAGCATTCAAATCGGTGCTCCAGTTGTTGCTGGCGCTAAAGTAACTGCAGAAGTAGTTGGCCATGGTCGTCACGACAAAATCCGCATCGTAAAAATGCGCCGTCGTAAACATTACCGTAAACAACAAGGTCACCGTCAATGGTTTACCGAGTTGAAAATTACTGGTATTTCAGGCTAATTACGAGGAGTAAAGAGACATGGCATCTAAAAAAGCCGGTGGTTCGACACGTAACGGTCGTGATTCAAACCCTAAAATGCTTGGTGTTAAAGTTTACGGCGGTCAAGCTGTAACTGCTGGTAACATCATCGTTCGTCAACGTGGTACAGAATTCCACGCTGGTGCAAACGTAGGTATGGGCCGTGACCATACTTTATTTGCTACTGCTGATGGCGTAGTAAAATTCGAAGTGAAAGGTCAGTTTGGCCGTCGCTACGTAACTGTTGAAACTGTATAAGTTTTGATGGTCGAAAAAACCCACATGATTGTGGGTTTTTTTATGCCCGTCATTTGGTGAAAAGGGACTCCGTATCTTCATCATGATGGATGAATTTCTACACTGTGCATTAATAAGCATACAAAACTTCTTATTTTCTCAATTATTAGCATTAAAAACTGGTTTAAGATGGCACATCTAACCCATTGTGGTAATGCAAAAAGAAAAAGGTGATGACATGAACATGCTTCGTAAAACCCTGTGTGTGATGGCTTTAGGTACAGTGACATTGGCACCTGTAATGACCACGGCAGTATATGCTGCACCTGTTGCAGCATCGGAGCAGCAAGCAACCGCCAGTTTAGTGCGACAGTTGAACGGAATTCGCAGTTTAACCGCGAATTTTGAGCAAACCACCAAGGCCACTACCAATAAGGCCAAACAGCAAAAAGGCCTGACGGCTCAACACATGAATCAGACCTTCAGAGGACAAATGAAGGTGGAGCGTCCAGGTAAGTTTTTCTGGCAAACCACAACTCCGGCCAAACAGACCATTGTGACCTCAGGCAAAACGGTCTGGATTTATGATCCCGATTTAGAACAGGCAGTCCGTCAGACACTGGATGAACAGGTATCTAATACCCCAGCCTTGTTGCTGTCAGGGAATACCAGTCAGATCATGAAATCATATCGTGTCACTCAGCCGAATAAAGCGAAAACCTATTACACCCTGTATCCGAAAAACCGTGAAGGTGCCTTCCAGAGCTTGACCATCAGTTTTGGCGCGAATAAGGCACCGAGCTTGATGATCTTGCAAGACTCACTCGGACAAACCACCTATGTGAAATTCAACAATGTGCAGGTGAATAGCAAAATTGCGGCCAGTACCTTTAATTTCACACCACCTAAAGGCACAGATATTATTGATCAATAATGGATTGCAGTTTCCAAGCCACCTTCGGGTGGCTTTTTTATGCTGAGGCTTAAGCATAGATTGCGCCGGAATATTCACCGCTTGGCTATGCTTCGAGAGGTAGATACATTTTTTAGCTAGGCAGAGGCGAGCTGACTTTGTATAGTCCCAGCCAGATTCATACCCCCAACAGTAAGCAGGATGGAATTGATGACGTACAGACCGATCGGCAGTGTAATCATAGTTTTATTGATGCTTGGTCTGGCTGCCTGTCAGCCTAAACCGGATGCATCTGCACCTTCGGCGAAACAGTCAGCCTCTGCCCAATCTGCACAGCCTGCCAATTCGACTTTGCCGCTGATTGAGGCACGTGTGGTACCCGTTAAGGTCAGTAAAACGGAATCCTGTAATGCGCAAGGTTGTACGCAGTATGACTTGCAAACGGTACAAACCAACGTGCCCTGGATTGATCAGTATTTCCTGCAACGGATTCAAAAGTCTCAGCCCAATGCCTTTGATGGCAAGCCTAACCAGAAAGTGAATGTTCAGCCTGATCAGCCACAGCTCAATCAGAGTTCAATCTATGTGCGTTATCTGGGGCAAAATCATGCCGTCGCGAGCTTCATACTGGAAAATTACACCTACAGTGCTGGTGCAGCCCATGGTCTGTATCATCAGGAATTTGTCAATTTTGACCTGAAGAAGAAAAAGCGTTTGCAGTTGACTGACGTGATTAAGCCAGGTGTCGAGCGTGCTCTGTTGCAGCAGTTGTATGATGCCAATGCACTGTGGTTGGAACAGCATGAAATTGACCGCAGTCGATTGCAACTCAGTGATAACTTTTATTATGGCGTCAATGGCATCATCTTTGTTTATCCGTTGTATGAGCTCGCCTCTTATGCTGAAGGCATGAGCGAACTGACTTTACCGTATAGTTTGGCACGTCAGTTGATCAAAACCGAGTACTTGCCGGCTTTACCTAAATATCCTCAGCCTTAATCCTGTACCCTTGCTGATGCAGCAAATTCGCCCACCCGCTCAGGTAGGTTACTGTATTTTTTGTCATGAAGCGCTTACACTATAGCCAGTTTTTTATCTGCATACATGATTGGCTATGATCGACCCAAAACTACTCAGAAATAATATTGAGGCTGTAAATTTAGCCTTGGCAAAACGTGGTGTACAACTCGATGTTGCAGAGTGGGCATCTTTAGAATCCCGTCGTAAAGAGATTCAGCAAAAAACTGAAAATCTGCAAGCTGAGCGTAATGCCGGTGCCAAACAAGTCGGTCAGATTAAAAAAGCCGGTGGCGATGCCTCAGAAATTATGGCACGCATGGCGGCGATTGGGGATGAAATCAAAGCGGCTGAAACTGCTTTGGCAGAATTACAAGCCGAAATCGAACAGAAATCCTTAAGCATTCCAAACTTGCCAGATGAATCGGTTCCTGCGGGTAAAGATGAAAGTGATAACGTGGAAATCCTAAAATGGGGCACACCACGCCAGTTTGATTTTGAAGTTAAAGACCACACCGATCTCGGTGAGATGATGGGTGGTTTGGAATTTGAAACAGCGACTAAACTCACTGGTTCTCGTTTTAGCGTATTAAAAGGGCCATTGGCACGTTTACAACGTGCATTGACTCAATTCATGCTGGATACGCATACTCTCAAAAATGGTTACACTGAAGCCTATGTCCCTTATCTGGTCAATGCGGAAACCTTACGTGGTACCGGTCAATTGCCAAAATTTGAAGAAGATCTGTTCAAATTACAGGGCGAAAAGGAATACTACCTGATCCCGACTGCAGAAGTACCGGTCACTAACTTCGTGCGTGATGAAATCATTGACACGGAACGTTTACCACTCAAATATGCAGCGCATACGCCATGTTTCCGTAGTGAAGCGGGCTCTTATGGCCGTGATACGCGCGGTTTGATCCGTCAGCACCAGTTTGACAAAGTGGAAATGGTGCAAATCGTGAAGCCAGAAACGTCGATGCAGGCCTTGGAAGAGTTGACGGGGCATGCAGAAGGTATTTTGCAGGCACTAGGTTTGCCATACCGTAAAATCCTGCTGTGTGGCGGTGACATGGGCTTCGGTGCAACTAAAACCTATGACCTTGAAGTTTGGGTACCTAGCCAGAATACCTATCGTGAAATTTCGTCTTGCTCCAACATGGGGGATTTCCAGGCACGCCGTATGAAAGCGCGTTACCGTGTCGATGCCAAGAAAATTGAACTGGTGCATACCTTGAACGGTTCAGGACTAGCGGTGGGTCGTACCTTACTGGCAGTGATGGAAAACTATCAGCGTGCTGATGGCTCAATTGAGATTCCGGAAGTATTACGTCCTTATATGGGCGGTACGACTTTCATTAACTAAGCTGAAGTTGCCATGATTTTTGCTGTGTACAATCAGATTGAATGCTTAGAGGTATAACGTGGATATTTTCCCAATCTCACTCAAGTTGCAACAGCAAGCTTGTCTGATTGTCGGCGGTGGCAATATCGCCTACCGTAAAGCATTACTGCTGACCCAGGCGGGAGCCGTGCTGGATGTTCTTTCTCCGGAAATTGATGCGCAGTTGCTGGCTCTGTTACAGCAAAGCGGTGGCCATTACCATCAAGCAAAATTCCAGCCAGATTTTCCTTGGTCCGATTACCGTTTGGTGATTGCCGCGACCGATGATGCAGAAGTGAACCGTCAGGTTTTTGAGGCCTGTGAAGTCTTAAAAGTCTTGGTCAACAGTGTGGATGACATCCCGCATTGCCGTTTTATGGTGCCCGCGATTATTGACCGTTCACCTTTGGTGATTTCGATTGCATCGAATGGCACATCCCCCGTGCTGTCACGACAGATCCGAACCCAGCTGGAAACCAGCATTCCGCATGGCATGGGCAAACTGGCCAAATTTTCTGGTGAGTGGCGCCCGGTTGTGAAAGCTAAAATTGGCAATCCAGATGAACGACGGATTTTCTGGGAAAATCTATATGCCAGTCCGTTGCGGGAGCAGGTGTTTAATGACAACCTGGCTGAAGCAGAACGCATGATGCAACAGGCGCTGGATGAATGGCAAACGCCGAAAGGTGAAGTTTATCTGGTAGGCGCAGGCCCAGGTGATCCTGAACTGTTGACTTTAAAAGCCTTGCGTTTGATGCAGCAAGCCGATGTGGTGATTTACGACCGTCTGGTGTCTGCACCGATTCTGAATCTGTGTCGTCGTGATGCAGAAAAAGTCTATGTCGGCAAAGCACGCTCCAATCATGCGGTACCGCAAGAAGGCATTAATGCGCTGTTGGTGGAGTATGCTCAACAGGGCAAGCGCGTCTGCCGTTTAAAAGGTGGTGATCCATTCATCTTTGGCCGCGGCGGTGAGGAAATTCAGGAACTATTTGCTGCGGGTATTCCTTTTCAGGTGGTGCCAGGCGTGACGGCGGCTTCGGGGTGTTCTGCTTATGCAGGCATTCCACTCACCCATCGAGACTATGCACAAAGTGTTCGTTTCTTGACGGGACATCTGAAAGAGGGTTCTCCAGAGCTGCCATGGAGTGAATTGGTGTATGAAAACCAGACCTTAGTGCTGTATATGGGGTTGGTGGGGCTGGAAAAAATTTGTCGTGAACTGATTGCTCATGGCCAACGTCCAGATATGCCGGTTGCCCTGATTTCCAAAGGGACTACGCCAGAGCAAAAAGTGGTGGTGGGCACTTTGGCGGATATTGCAGACAAGGTTAATGAACATCATATTCAGGCACCGACCCTGACCATTATTGGCGAAGTGGTGCGTCTGCGCGACCAGCTGAAATGGCAATAATGCTGTATCCGCTGCCTTGATATAAAGTAGAGAACTGATGTGATCCATGTTGTTTTGTTTGAACCTGAAATTCCTGCCAATACCGGGAATATCATCCGTTTATGTGCCAATACCGGTGCACAGCTTCATTTGATTAAGCCGCTGGGCTTTGAGCTGGATGACAAAAAGCTGAAACGTGCTGGGCTAGACTATCATGAGTGGGCACGGATGCGGATTTGGGAGAATATCGAATCCTGTTTGGCAGAACTGAAATCACAGGGCATCGAACACGTATTTCCTTTGACTACAAAAGGGACAGCAACACCGCATACCGTTGATTTAAATCGTCCAGTAGCCTTGTTGATGGGGCCGGAAACCCGTGGTCTACCTGAAGCGGTACGTTTAATGTTTCCACAAGAACAATGGATCCGTTTACCCATGGCTGAAAACTCGCGTAGCTTGAATTTATCCAATGCCACTGCCGTGATCGTGTATGAAGCTTGGCGCCAGCAAGGATTTAAGCCACTCTGAGTTTCATCTTGAGCAGATACGTTGAGCTGAAATAGACAGATAAATAGAAAAAGGCGCTTTAAGCGCCTTTTTCTATGAGAGGAAGCTTATTCATGCTCATTGTACTGCGGTGCTGAGTATTTAAAGCCTTTGGTTTTATAACCCAAATAGCACACGCCAATCACTGCCCAGATTAGACCCCATTTTAAGGAGGTTTCTTCAATTTCCAGCCAGAGCGCGAAGATACTGATAAAACCACAGATCGGAATGATCACGTAATTTAAAAGATCTTTAAAAGATTTAGTGCGACCATCACGCAAGGCATAGCGTGAAATCACCGATAAATTGACAAAGCTAAATGCGGTGAGTGCACCAAAGCTGATCAGTGAAATGACCAGATCTAGATCCATAAAGCCTGCACACAATGCCACTGCACCCACAATTAAAATATTGTAGGAAGGAGTAAAGGTTTTTGGATCAATATGACCAAAAATCTTCTTATCGATGATGCCATCACGTCCCATCACATACATTAAACGTGACACACCTGCATGTGCTGAAATCCCGGAAGCCATCACGGTCACAATAGCAAAGCTCAGCACGATGGACTGAAATAAGGATCCGCCCACCAAAAGCAGGATTTCCGGTTGGGTCGCTGCAATGTCGGTGAAATAGCTGGTAGGATCTTTTGGGAAATACAGCTGAATGAAATAGGTACTGCTGACGAAAATTACCCCGGCAATTAACGCCGTCATAAAAATGGCTTTTGGCAGGGTTTTTTCCGTATCTTTGGTTTCTTCTGCAAGTGAGCTTAAAGAGTCAAAACCCGTAAAGGAGAAACACAGCAGGGTTGCACCTGTAATCAGTGCACCAACCGAAGTCATTTCATTCCAAAAGGGTGCCAAGCTCCACAGTTGATAAGCATTCACTTGATCCGCGATCTTGCCATCAGCATTGAGTCCTATACTGAGTTTTTGATAGACCAAAAAGGTAAATACGCCAATCACAATGATCTGGAATAGCACAATCAGGCTATTAAAGTTGGCGACAAAACGTGCTCCACGCAGGTTCACCCAAGTCATGATCCCTGTCAGGCCAAACACCCAAATCCAATGATTGATGGCCGGGAATAATGCTTCGAGATAGATCACCGCTAGAATAATATTCACCATCGGCGACAGTAAATAGTCGAGCCATGAAGACCAACCCACCATAAATCCGACATTCGGATGAATGGATTTTTGTGCATAGGTATAGGCCGAACCTGAGGAGGGATAACGTTTGATCATATGACCATAGCTGATTGAGGTTAGCAAAATCGCAACCAGAGCAAACAGGTAAGAGGTTGGAACATGAAAATGACTTTCTTCCGATACCAGTCCGAAGGTATCAAATAAAGTCATCGGTTGAATATAAGCTAAACCAATAATGATAATGTGCCAGAGCACCAGCGTTTTCTGCAGTTTCGCTGCCGATTGAGTCCCAGAAGCATGTGTCAACGGCGTTATCCTCATAATCGTTGATCAAGGATCAGCTGTAATGTTTAAGGACCGTTTGAGACGAACGATCCCCCCGATGAAATAAATGGAAAGTGCGCCAATCTATCCTAAATTGGAGGCGTTTGCCAGTCACTTTGCTGCACTTTTTTAGCAAATTTTTTGCCATTTTGGCGAAGAAAAAATGAATCAATAGTCTAAGAAACAACAAGCAAAAAGCCCATGTTACGAGGCAACATGGGCGAGTTGAAAAGAGGATGAGGTTTTACCAAGCCTGTTCTAAGATTTCACGTAAATCCTGCAGCGTGGCTTCTTTAGGATTGTAAATAATCGAGCCGTCATTCAGCGCTTTTTCTGCGATTTCCTCTAGTTGTTCCCGCTGCACTTTACCGGTTTCACTCAAGCTGCGTGGCAGTTTGGTCATGGCATACAGGCGGTCACGGATAGTCAGAATCGTACTGATCGTTTTGTCTGCACGCTGGTTGGCTGGCGTCTGAGCATAAATATCGGGGCCTGCTAAAGGCATTAAGAGTTCAGCGATTTTCTGTTCATTGATACTCTTGTTGTAGTTCAATACGTAAGGCAGGAACAGGTTCATGCACACGCCATGCGGCAGATGGGCGACGGCACCCAAGGCATGACCTAAAGAGTGAACCAGTCCGACCATGGAGTTGGAAAAAGCGATTCCTGCCATGGTTGAGGCTTGTGCCAATTCGAGGCGACCCTGTACATGGTCGGGCTGATCCAGCACATTGAACAAATTTTCACTAATTTTCTTGATTGCGGCTGTCGCGTAGGCATCACTGAGCGGATTTGCTGCCAGACCTGTATAGGCCTCGACGGCATGGGTTAGCGCATCCATGGCGGTCATCGCGGTTAAATGCGGTGGCAGGG
Organism: Acinetobacter minutum; assembly: GCF_035916735.1. Classification (NCBI taxonomy): domain Bacteria; kingdom Pseudomonadati; phylum Pseudomonadota; class Gammaproteobacteria; order Moraxellales; family Moraxellaceae; genus Acinetobacter; species Acinetobacter minutum. The sequence goes on along the minus strand of NZ_JAQIHG010000010.1, from coordinate 68,878 downwards.
TTTTGGTCATGCGTGGATCAAGAATCGCGGCATGTGGCATCAGATAATAGGAAGCAAAGGCCATTTTGACATTTTTTTCTGGATCCGAAACTACAGCCACCATGGTGACTTCTGATCCTGTACCGGACGTTGTAGGAATCACAAAGAACGGTTTTAATGGTTTTGGCAGGTTATGCGCACCTGAGTACTGCAACAGGTCATCACCTCCTTCACTCACCAAAATATTGGTGGCTTTTGAGGAATCAATCACTGAACCTCCACCTACGGCAATGATGGCATCACAGTCATGCTGGCGGTAGCTGGCAGCAGCCTTGCGGACCACTTCTAGGCTGGAATCAGGTGGAACATCATCGAAAATGGTCGCAACGACCGCCTCCGTGCTACTAAAGGCATTTTCAATTGGTTCAAGTAAGCCATTGTTACGGACACCTTTATCCGTAATGATCATGACGCGTTTGGCACCTAAGGTGGCTAATTCAAACGGAATATGTTCTAAAGCTGCATGACCGGCAATCACTTTTACAGGACAGAAAAATTCGTAATAAGGTTTAGCCATGCTTTATGCACTCCGTTTGAGGTAAGACTGTGCCACTTTGAAATAAATATTGGCGGCTTCAGACAATTTTTCTTTTAGACCGAGTTGATCAGGATATTGTTTAATGGCAAGTGAGGCCAGTGTCTTCGGTAAGATTAGCGCTTCAAGTTTATTGAGACAGCGTACCAGTCGAATCGCATGCGCAACATCACCATCTGCAATCATGCGGTCATTGGCAAAGGCCTGTGCGGTACTTTCCTGAAAAGAGAAAACCAGAAATGCATGCTGCAGATGTTTAAAAGTAATGGTGAGATCAGGTTTGACTTCCATTTGGCTGACCAACTCCAGCTGCTGTTCGTCATTGACGCGTGCGATAAAAGCCGGACCATGTGGAAAAACTGTCATGGAAAGGGTGAAATTGAGTGGGAATTTCGCTACTTCCTGCTGAATTTCTGGATCGACCTGACTGGCCATGACCAGACTTCGGCCAATCACATCCATCATCAATTTGACATACGCTTGCTGCAGAGTAGGCTTTACAGATTTGGTTGAAAGCACGCGTGAATCCTTTTTCAAAAATTATTTTTCTATATGCGGGCAAGTCTCTAATCGTATCGATCAGATCTGACTAGGCATTTTATGTGTGTACAACATCAACCTGATTAAAGTACTCACTACGCTGGAAATATTCAACAATATCTTGGCACAGCTGTGTAAAGTCCGGGTAATCCTGAACCAGATCCTGAATCCGTACCATTTCGAGGCCGGCATAGCCACACGGATTAATGGTTTGAAAACCGTCAAGAGCACAGTCAATATTGAGCGCAAAGCCATGGTAACTGCGACCACGACGGATCTTAAAGCCGAGTGAACCGATTTTACGCTCATTGACATAGACACCGGGTGCATCGGCTTTGGCATAGGCCTCGATTCCATATTTTTTCAGCAAATCGATCATCAGTGTTTCAGCAAAACTGACCAGCGTCCGTACATGCCATTTCAGGCGGTTTAAATCAAACAAGAAATAGGCAACGAGCTGGCCGGGACCATGCCAGGTCACTTGCCCCCCCCGGTCACTTTGCACAATGGGTAAATCACTGGTGTACAGAATATGTTCCGGTTTCCCCGCTTGGCCTTGGGTCAGTACTGCATGATGCTGTAACAGCCAGATCTCATCAGGCGTTGATTCATCACGTGTATTGGTTAAGCCTTTCATGGCTTCAAACATGGTGCTGTAATCCTGCAAATCATGAAAACAGCGCACAATCAGGTTGGGTTGCGGCACAAGCTTTGGATCATTCATGAAAAAATCAGACCTGGTCAAAACGGAAAAACCAGATGGGACACATCTGGTTTTGAGAAAATATTAAAGCGCAGTTCGAATATGTGGGCAAGCCGCCAGATCGGCGTAGAGCGCATGCACCTGTTCCAGTTCTTCAAAACGCAACTGAGCCGTCAAGGAATGATACTTCCCAGTGCGAGAGGCTTGTACTTGTAGGGTGGTGTGATCAAAATCCGGAAAATGCTTGATCAGGATTTCAACAACAGCAACACGTAATTCGTCGCCCGCGTTCCCGATGAGTTTGATGGGATAATCCATCGGAAATACCCACAGGTCTTCACGAAGTTCACGAGAGGGAGTACGGTCAATCATAGGTCACCTAGTGCAGTTAAAACGCCTGCAGGAGCAGGCGTTTAAGAAAACTTTTAATAAGATGGGGATGAGCCATCAAAGTTCAAGGGGTTCAGAGATTAGTCATTTTCCAGGAATGAACGCAAATGTTCAGAACGGGAAGGGTGACGTAATTTACGCAAAGCTTTGGCTTCGATCTGACGGATACGTTCACGGGTCACGTCAAACTGTTTACCCACTTCTTCTAAAGTGTGGTCTGTTGGCATATCAATACCAAAACGCATTTTCAGAACTTTTGCTTCACGTTCGGTCAGATTTTCCAGTACTTCACGTGTTGCTTCTTTCAAGCCTTCTGAAGTCGCAGCATCAATCGGAGAAGTGATGTTGCTGTCTTCAATGAAATCACCCAAGTGCGAATCTTCATCATCACCAATCGGGGTTTCCATCGAGATTGGTTCTTTAGCAATTTTCAACACCTTGCGAACTTTTACTTCGTCCATTTCCAGACGTTCACCGAGTTCTTCCGGTGTTGGCTCACGACCCATTTCCTGTAACAACTGACGTGACACACGGTTGATCTTGTTAATGGTTTCAATCATGTGTACCGGAATACGGATGGTACGCGCCTGGTCAGCAATCGAGCGGGTAATCGCCTGACGGATCCACCAAGTGGCATAAGTCGAGAATTTGTAACCGCGACGGTATTCGAACTTGTCTACGGCTTTCATCAGACCGATGTTACCTTCCTGAATCAAGTCGAGGAACTGTAAGCCACGGTTGGTATATTTTTTCGCAATCGAAATCACCAGACGTAAGTTGGCTTCGACCATTTCTTTTTTGGCACGGCGTGCTTTCGCTTCACCAATCGCCATACGTTTAGAAATGTCTTTGATCTCGCTAACTGTAAGACCCAGTTCTTTTTCGATATCGGCAATTTTTTGTTGGAATGCCAAGACATCTGGACGTACTTTTTCCAGGTGGGCTTTGATTTCAGGGGCAGCTTTGGCAATTTGTGTTTCTAACCAGGCTGGATTTGATTCCTGTCCTGGGAATGAAGTACGGAATTGAGTACGATCCATACGACCACGACGTACGGCATAGCGCATCACTTCACGTTCAGAATGACGGATCTGGTCATGCGTACCACGAATCATTTCAGAAATGATGTCAAACAGACGCGGTGTGAACTTAAACATCATGAATACCGCTGCAAGTGCTTCAAGCGCAGCATTCGCCTGTTCACTGTTACGGCCATATTGCTCAATTGTCGCCTTGGTGTTCTTCCAAGCTTCTTCTAATTCAGCAAAACGGACTTTGGCAACTTCTGGATCCGGACCTGAATCACCTTCGGAATCATCATCCGATTCAGATTCTTCATCTTCGTCATCATCATCGAGTTTGACTTCTTTGGCTGGGGTGCTGTCTTCTTCTTCATCGTCGAGTTCAGCCTCTTCCAAGACTTCCGGAATTTCCTCATCCGTTTCTGGATCGAGATAGCCTGAAAGGATATCGGCAAGGCGTCGTTCGCCTACCAGAAAATCATTATATTCTTTGAGCACCACTTCAACGGCATTTGGCCAGTAAGCAATTGAATTGAGAACGTCACGAATGCCTTCTTCAATGCGTTTTGCAATGCTGATTTCGCCTTCACGGGTGAGCAGCTCGACCGTACCCATCTCACGCATATACATACGTACGGGGTCAGTCGTACGGCCAGGTTCATTTTCCACAGAGGCCAGTACAGCGGCTGCTTCTTCTTCAGCAACTTCATCCGCTGCTTCAGCGGTGTCTTCGAACATGGTGTCATCAGATTCAGGTGCACGCTCATGAACCGGAATACCAACGTCCTGAAGCATCTGGATGATGTCTTCAATCTGTTCACTTTCCGTGATGGAGTCCGGCAGATGATCGTTAACCTCAGCGTAGGTTAAGTAACCTTGTTCTTTGCCTCGGCTAATCAGAGCCGCTACTTGAGAAGTAGGGGAATGCATATCGCTCATCTTTGCTTACTCTTCGTTGAATCTGTGGCGGTGAAAAACCGTGCATGATAGCACAAATCGAGGTAAATGGTTTTGATTTGGTTATTCAAGCATGATTTTATAAATTTATTTGATTTCACAATGGTCTAAATATTGGGTTGTAATGGTTTTTTTCAAGTCACGTCTCTGCCAATCCTCTGCAATTTTTCCTGATGCTTAGTATTAAAGAAAATCATGAGATAAGGAGAATTATAAATACACAATTTCTTTGTCGAAAAAAAGCGCAAAAATGCATTTATATGAGAAAAAAATAAATAAAACTTGACAACTTATTTGAAGCCGGATAAATAGCGCCTAGACCCATTCACATTTTTTCGTTATGAGGTAGTTTTAGTGTCTTCTACAGATTTTGAATTAGATGATAACTACGGTGATGATGAGGTTGGTTTCGATGAGTCATCTAGTAAAATTAGTGCAAAAGAATCGTTGGAAAAACGTCGCTTAATCGATGACTTACTCGCACAACGTCGTTTAGAGCGCGAGCTCAAGGATTTCGATTACGATTTTGAAGACGATGAAGATTTTGATGACGAAGACTAACAAAATCACATTGGGCATGGCGACAGGGAGTGCTATGCTTGTCAGCATATTTTTTGAGTTGGATAAAACATGAGTGCTTTAGACCTAGACCTATTGAGTGATTATCTAGACGGTGACCAAAACGAGTATGGTCTAGATTTTGCTGCGACTCATGGTTTTTTATGTGCCATTGCAGTGGGGCCGAAATTTGATAAATGGCTGGATGAGTTGTTTGAAGGCAATCAGAAAAAAGTGCCTGCAAATATTATTGAACAGGTCAATGCCTGGTTAGGCTCCATTCGCCAAAATCTTGCCAATGAAGAAGGGATTGAGTTTCCTTTTGAAATTGAAGAAGCAGATGTTGATTCAAGCCTCGGTGACTGGTCTGTGGGCTTTGTGGATGCCATGTTCCTTAATGAAGAAGCCTGGTTTACTGAAGAGTTCGAAGAACAATTGGTCGATTTAACACTGCCAATCATGGTGTTTAGTGGTATTGATGAGGAAGATCCACAAATGGAATCTTTCCGTCGCAATGGCCAATTGATGGATGAACTGGCAGAAGAAATTCCAGATAACCTGAATGAACTGTATTTGATGTATCACACACCAAATTAATGCGCTACTGAAGTTAAAAGAAGCCTCAAAAGAGGCTTTTTTTATGTCTGTAAATTAGTATCTAAAGCCGAGCATTATTGAGAACGGGACAATTTACGGATCAGGTAAATCAAGCCGACCAGTGCTAATAAGCCGAGAATAACATTGCCCGACTGACTCAGGATTTGATTCATCAGTTCGAGATTTTCACCAAAGTAAAAGCCGACACACGCCAGAAATGTGGTCCAGATGATCGTGCCTAAGGCACTATAAAACATGAATTTCCAGAAGGGCATATGACTCATGCCTGCTGGAATGCTAATCAACGAGCGCACAGCAGGAATCATCCGGCCAAAAAAGACGATACGGTGACCATAATGTTCAAACCAGTCGAGCGCTTTTTCTACATCCTGAGCTTTGATCATCAAATATTTACCATAGCGTTCAGTCCATTCAAATAAGCGTTGATGAGAAACTTGACGACCTAATAGATAAAATACTGCTGCTGCTACTAGTGAACCAAAACTCCCAGCAATAATGACGCCTATCAAGGTTAATTCACCACGTGCTGCGACAAAACCCGCGGAAGGCATGATCAGTTCAGAGGGAATTGGTGGAAAGATGTTATCCAGAAACATCAGCAGGGCTATCCCTAGATAGCCCAACTGTTCCATGATTGAAATAACCCATTCATCCAGGTTCATGTGGTGCTTCATCTCAGACAATCCAGTAATACATTATTCTGAATCGAATTCACCACAAAAACCAGAGGCCGCTTTAATCCTGATAATGTACCAGGGTGTAGATATATACTTTACGTAGCAGATAAGCTAAAGCCCAAGGAATAGAGGCTAAAAGGGCAACTTGCCAGGCAATCGGTTCAATATGGTAACCAATGAACAAGGCCAGAATTGCGCCGATGATGGTTCCCATCACCACAATAAAAAAATGTGGTTGCTGATTGAGTTCGGCGGTACGGCTCGCGATCAGGGCAAGCTCTTGGGCACTGCGCTGTTCCCGTACACTTGGATTATATTCGGTGTGTTCGGTCAGCTGCATGAGTCTGTGTTTCCGTCGTGAAAGTTGCACCGTTTTTGTCATAATGCTCATCCTTTTTTATTGTTATGTTGTGTTCTTGCCAAGTGAATCACGTTCCTTAGCTTAGCTGTAGCATAACAAGCACATTGAACAATGCAACCGGATTTTTATGCAGAAGAGTTTCTAAATTTTTTGTATTGTTTTATAAATCATGTGATTATGCGTAAAAAAACCGCCCCATATTGAGGCGGTTTTTACATCAGCTTTACACTGGCTAATCTAATTACAAACGCTTACGTTTTGCTGCCGCAATCTGTGACTGACGCATGCGGAAGCCTGCTTTTTGCTTTTCTGTAGTTTTCTCGATGCAATAGACACAAGAAACACCATGTTCATAGCTTGGTAATGTGACCTCTTCTGGCGTGAGTGGCCAGCCACACGCATGACACTTACTGTTAATTCCTTCTTCGACACCGTGAGTCACTGCGGTACGGCCATCAAATACGAAACATTCACCTTCCCATAGACTTTCTTCAGCTGGGGTTTCTTCCAGGTATTTCAGAATACCGCCTTTGAGGTGATAGACTTCCTTGAAACCTTCTTGCAACAATAACGAAGTTGATTTCTCACAACGGATGCCGCCGGTACAGAACATGGCGATCTTTTTATCTTTATGCTGTTCCAGGTTTTGTTTTACATACTCTGGAAATTCACGGAAAGTTTCGGTTTTAGGATCAATTGCGCCTTTAAAGGTGCCTGCTTTATATTCGTAATCATTACGGGTGTCGATGAGAATGACATCATCACGTGCAATTAGTTCATTCCACTCTTTAGGGTCGAGATAGTGGCCCACCAAATCACGTGGTTTGACCGGTACCCCCAGCGTTACGATTTCTTTTTTCAGTTTGATTTTCATTTTTCGGAACGGTTTATCCGAACTGTGGGATTCTTTATATTCCATTTCGGTAAAACCTTCATTGAGCAGGAACTGATGAACCTGATCAATCGCCGCACGGTCACCCGCAACAGTACCGTTAATGCCTTCACCTGCTACAATCAGAGTACCACACAAATTGATGCTGCCGACGAGATCAAGAAGACGTTGCTGTAATGCAGCAGGATCCTGTACTTCTTTAAATTGATATAGTGCGGCAACAACCCAATCTGAGGTCGCTGGCTGTTCTACAGGTGCAAGCTGTTCTACAGTAGCGTTCATGGAGTACTCCAAATATGTTAATTAGGATAAAATTTCAGGCGCACATTTTAGCCTGTATTGAATGAAGAAGCGAGAAAACCAAGTAAATTACCTGGTTTTTCTGGTAAGGAGTAAATTTTGAAGAATGACGATCATCTGCCTGCTTTAACGCCATGTGCAGGGCGCTGCTCTACCGTGTTTGGTGATCAGGTTTGTCGGGGTTGCCGCCGTTTTAATCATGAAGTCATTCATTGGAATACCTATACAGCTGAACAGCAACTTGCTGTATGGCAGCGTTTAGATAGCCAGCTGGATCAGATTTTGGTCGCCATGCTGCCTTCTGCTCATCCCCAGCAGGTTGATGCTTTTATTTCCAGTAAACGGGTACGTTTATTACCGAATGCCAGTTGGGGGCGTAAGCTTTACCATGCACTGAGACTCTGTGAAAAAAACTGTTATCTGGCAGAGCAGAGCGGGTTAGGGCTGACCGCAGAGCAAATACAGCCCTTTTGGCAGGAATTTGAACGGCGGATTCTGGCTTTGGCGCAGGCCAGTTATGACTTGGCGTGGTTGCGTGCAGATGGAATCCATCATCATCTGCTGGAACAGTTGGCTGAAGATGAATCTGTTTAAATTGTAGCAGCGTGATCTTATTTAAAAATAAAAAAACCCGTTATTAACGGGTTTTTTACTGATCCGATTGGTAATCTTAAGCGACTTGCACCGGAATGCAGTTGGCCGTGTGATTCACGGTATTGTCTGGGTTGGCGTATACCAAACGTGGTTTGTGAATATTGGCTTCTGCTTCGGTGAAATCACCAAAAGTCGCAATAATCACGAGGTCACCGACATCTGCTTGGTGCGCTGCACCACCATTCACGGAGATGATACCTGAATTGTTTTCACCACGGATTGCGTAGGTGGTGAAACGTTTGCCATTGGTCACGTTCCAAACATGGATTTCTTCGTATTCGCGAATTCCTGCTAAATCCATCAAAACGCCGTCAATTGCACAAGAGCCTTCGTAGTGAAGCTCTGCATGGGTAACAACTGCACGGTGAATTTTGCATTTTAATAAACGAGATAGCATGGCTAGCGTCTCCTTAGTCGACCTAAGATCTTTATCTTATGGTTAAATCAATCACGTCTTAGCGGATCAGTGATCAGCAAAAAGCGCATTGTGCTCTTAAAACAGTCACATGGCAAGTCTTGATTGTTTAACGATGAATCCATTTTTTAATTGGGTTTATAAGCATTAATCTGATTCATGGCTTGGGCAATGTCACCGCTAACGAGTAGTTTTACTCGTGACATGGCATGTGCAATTGCATCATCCATTAAGTCTTGTTCATTGCGGGGTGCTTTGCTCAGTACATGTCCAGAAACACGCTCTTTTGAACCTGGATGTCCAATTCCAATACGTAAACGATGGAAATTAGATCCAATGTGCGGGACGATATCGCGCAAACCATTATGCCCGCCATGACCGCCACCGCTTTTGAGACGAATAACACCTGGATTCATGTCCAGTTCATCATGCGCGATCAGGATTGACTCTGGGGCAATTTGATAGAATTTGGCGAAAGGCACAACACTTTGACCGGAACGGTTCATAAAGGTTGTGGGTAAAAGCAGACGAACGTCTTGACCTTCGATATTGCCTCGACCGCTGATTCCATGGAATTTAGGGTCGGCTTTGAGAGTAATGCCATATTTTTCTGCGAGGCTTTCGACAAACCAAAAGCCTGCATTATGGCGGGTTTGGGCATATTCCTTACCCGGATTGCCCAAACCAACAATTAGCGAAATATTTGACACTAATTTACGCCTTTAATCACACTTATGCGCGTTTGAAGTCAGCGTGCATAGGCGTATTTTTAGAAGGGTGACGTTGTAACGCTTGGATTTTCACGTTTTCAACTTTGTCACCTACTTTAACTTCAACAACTTCTTCAAAGAAAGCATTGCTTTCAAGTGCTTTTACAAGCTCGCGAAGTTCTAGAGTTACTGCTACAGGTTCAGCATCACCACCGTAGATGATTGCTGGAACTAGCGCTGCACGACGAAGGCGGCGGCTCGCACCTTTCCCTTGTTGAGCTTCTTCACGCGCTTGAGCGTTTAATACGAAGTTTGCCATGATAGACATCCTTTTAATGAGTTTAAATAAACTAGATCTGCGACCAATCTAGTGATAGAAAACCCCGCCAGAAGGCAGGGTTTGAAAAAATCTGCGCTATTATAGATAACTATCAAACATTGCGCTAATAGATTCTTCGTTATTAATGCGACGAATCGTTTCAGCAACCATGCTTGCAACAGAAACCTGACGGATTTTGCCAAGTTCAAGTGCTTCGGCTGATAGTGGAATCGTATCAGTCACGACCAGCTCATCGATTACTGAATTCTTCAGGTTTTCAATGGCTTTGCCGGATAGCACTGGGTGAGTTGCATATGCAATAACTTTGCGCGCACCAAAAGTTTTCAGTGCATCTGCTGCTTTACACAAGGTACCTGCGGTATCCACCATGTCATCGACAATCACACAGTCACGGCCTTTTACGTCACCGATCAAGTGCATTACTTGTGATTCATTGGCTTTTTGACGACGTTTGTCAATGATCGCAAGATCAATGTCGCCCATTTGTTTTGCTACTGCACGCGCACGAACTACACCGCCGACGTCTGGTGAAACGACCATCAGATTGTCATGCGACTGTTGACGAAGATCAGCAAGCAAGGCTGGTGTACCGTAAATGTTGTCTACCGGAATATCGAAGAAACCTTGGATCTGATCGGCATGGAGATCGATCATCACCACACGGTCAATTCCAACAGTCGTCAACATGTCGGCAACCACTTTGGCAGTGATTGGCACACGGCTAGAACGTGGACGACGGTCCTGACGAGCATAACCGAAGTAAGGAATGACAGCAGTAATACGGCCAGCACTTGCACGACGTAGCGCGTCTGCCATGACCAAGATTTCCATGAGGTTGTCATTGGTTGGGGCACAAGTAGGCTGAACGATGAAAACGTCTTTACCACGAACATTCTCAGTGATTTCAACTGCAATTTCACCGTCAGAAAAACGGCCTACAGAAGCTGCACCTAGAGGAATGTGTAAATGGCTTACGACTTTTTGGGCGAATTGTGGATGAGCATTTCCACTAAAAACGACAAGATTGGGCATGAAGCACCCTTGGCGGTTGGCATGTATGAAATTAGATGGCAGGGGCGGCTGGATTCGAACCAACGGATGGCGAGATCAAAACCCGCTGCCTTACCACTTGGCGACGCCCCTA
>NZ_JAQIHG010000010.1:0-57923 GCF_035916735.1 Acinetobacter minutum | reverse complement strand
ATGGCAGGGGCGGCTGGATTCGAACCAACGGATGGCGAGATCAAAACCCGCTGCCTTACCACTTGGCGACGCCCCTATCAGGTAACCTTAAACTGATTCAATGGTGACTCATTTAAACTATGAACCAGGTAAGTTTTACATGGTGCATTTTTTAGAATTTCATCAATATTCATTTCAGCGGTTACTTCAGTAAAAACACAAGCACCTGTACCTGTAAGTTTTGCAATGCCGAACTGATCGAGATATTGCATCGCTTCATCGACTTGTGGGTATAACGTTCGAGCCAGAGGTTCAAAGTTATTGCCAAAGTCAGATGGCTTTAACTGATAGGCGCAAAATTTAGAGGGCTTTGTGTTTCTTGTCAACGTTTTTTGTGAAAAAAGCAGTTGAGTGCTGATAAAACAATCAGGTTTCAGCACAATGTATTGTTTGGGTTCTAAGTCAATGAATGTTAAGTGTTCACCGATGCCTTCTGCCCAGGCATTGCGACCCTGCACAAAGATCGGTACATCGGCACCCAACTTGACACCCAGCTCTGCCAGTTGATCGGTCGTTAAGCCACATTGCCAGAGTTGATTGACCACGATCAAGGTTGTGGCCGCATTGGAGGAACCCCCGCCTAAACCCGCACCCATCGGGATATTTTTCTCGATCTTGATGTCTAGTCCGGTGATTTTTTGCGCATACGGTTTAAGCAACTGTATGGCTTTGTAAATTAGATTATTGTCCAGCTCGACACCGTCAATCCCCGCAATACAAATGGTCTGATCCTGCCGTGGGCTGAATTCGAGCCAGTCATACAGGTCAATCAGCTGAAAAATACTTTGCAGCTCATGATAACCATTGTCACGACGGCCAGTGATATGCAAAAACAGGTTGAGTTTGGCAGGAGAAGGTACACGAATCATAAACAGGCATCATTCACGGTTTTGAATCAGCATTGTAATACGGTTTTCCTGACCTGATTCAAGTGCTTGTTTTAAAATCAGCTTGCTGGGTAACAAGGCATTTTCATCATAGCTAAGGTTGACGACCCAGCCATCTTCAATAATCTGCAACGGGCGCAGGAGTTGATCTTTATTTAACTGGGCATTTAAGGTTGCTGGACGTGCTTGAACCCAGTGCACCAGATGGCTGATAGGGGCTTGCCATCCTGTGGCACGTTGCAGCAGTTCCTCTGCAGTTTCTGCCTGAATCAGTCCCGTTTTGGCACTATTTAGTGTGACTTGTCCAGGTTTTCCTTCAATTTGAGTTTTACCTACCCCTAGAATGCCGCTGAGTTCGATGTCAAAATTGTCTTGTTGCTGTGCCCAGCTAAAAAAAGCGCTACCGGATTGTTGTGGGGTTCTGACCCCAATTTTGCCTTGTAAACTAAACTGATTCTGCACTTGCGGTGTTTGACTTTCAGTAGGTGGCTGCGGTTTGACATATTGCTGACAGCCCGTTAGCAATAAGCTGCCGGTTGCACACAGGGCTAGACACAATTTGTGAAAATGACGCATGGCGATGCTTAACTCTTGTGGGATTTTGCAGGTAACAATAAGCTATCTAATTGATCTAATTGCGGATCATTTGGATGCTTTTGTTTTAATTGTTGTAACACATTAGTAAATTTTTCCATGTCACCCAGCATAAATACAGCTTTGGCAAAGCGTACGCCAATATTGAGACTGTTGCTGATCTGGTAGGCCTTCTCTAAAACATTTGCCGCTGTCTCATAGTCATTCTGCAAAAAGGCGATATAACCCAATGTATCCAGAATGGAGGCCTGTTCCGGTGCATATTCCAACGCATGTTCTGCATAGCCGCGGGCTTCATCCAGACGCCGATTTTGTAATGCCAGGGTATAGGCATAGGCATTTAAATAAGTGGGGCTATTGGGTTCAATTTGCAACAGTTTCTTTAAGGTTTGATCAAGCAGAACTTTATCCTGGAAGGGATCGAGTAATAAAACTTGTGCATAAATCAGTTCTGGATCATCGGGCAGGTTTTTGATGGCTTCATCCAGCAAACTGAGCGCGGCTTTCTTGTTGCCCATTTTTTTCAGAATTTCGGCTTGGGCCTGATACAGGAAGCTGGCATGTTGCGGATAGTTCACCCGCTCTTGTGTGAGAAAACGCAGGCCGTCTTCCAGTTTGTTTTGTTTGTCAAAGATGGTGATCAAATTGCGGCGTGAAACGGTATATAGACTCCCATCTACCAGCCGGTAATAGGCTTTGGCGGTTTCAAAATGCTGCTTACGTTCAGCATTGATGGCCAGATAATAATAGGCTTCATTTTGATATTGATTGGAATAGCGTAATGCCACCAGATATTGTTCTGCCTTGTCATATTCTTTTAGGTCAATACTGGTTAATCCTGCAATAAACAAGGCTTCTTCGGCATTCGGCCATTTCTTTAATAAGTTTTCCAGCTTACTTAAGGCTTGTTCTGGTTGGTTGACCTTGATCAAATAGCGGATTTCGGCCAATTGTACATCTTGATTTTTTTTATGCTTACGGCTGGATTTTGCAAACCATTTCAGCGCAGCCTCTTCATCCCCCTGGGCAATGAGCAGATTGGCTTTCATCAGGATAAAGCCTGTGACATCAGGACGTTTACGCAATGCACGGTTAATGGTGCTTAAGGCTTGCTCTAGCTCGCCATTTTGTGCTTCGAGACCTGCGATTAACACCAAAATCGATGGATTATGTTTTTCTTTGCTTGAATGTAAGGTGCGCAGCAAATCTTCCCGATCTGTTGGTGTTTCCGGGGCAATACCCGCCAAAATTTGTTCGAGGTCGGCATTTGAATCAATAGTGAGAATCTTATCCAGCGTTTGGGCTGCCAGTTGATATTCGTGAGCCCTCAGCGAAATATGTGCGAGATAAAATAGCGCAGGTACATCTTCGGGTTCTTGTACCACCCAGTGTGTTGCAATATCTAAAGCCGCTTTTAAATCATTTTGTTCTAAGGCGACATTTAAAGCTCTCTGGCGTACCACGGTTGAATTGCTTTTAATCGCCAGAACCGTATAGTTATGTAAAGCCGTGGGAATATCATGAGAGGCAAGAGAAAACTCGGCGATCATGCTCTGTTTTATGGCATCAAGGTGGGCAGTGGCATGGTAGATTTCTCCAGATGCTCTCACTGGAACACTAGAGGCCATGCTTCCCACCAATAAGAATGTGGTAGAATATTGCTTAATGGTCATGCCGTAATGCCGGCCGTTGATTTGACGCAATTTTTCTTGTTCCAAGTAATGCTTTTTATGACACCAATGTTGCACAATAGCATAAATTTAGCGAAATGATGATCTGATATGTCTTTCTTTGCATTGGGTGTCAACCATCAAACCGCGTCAGTAGAACTACGTGAGCAAATTGCTTTTAACGCCGAGCGCTTAAGTGAGCTGCTTGCCGAACAAAGCCATCATGGCGAACTGAACGATCTGGTCGTGGTTTCTACCTGTAACCGCACCGAAGTGTATGCCATGGCGGACAATGCTGATATGGTATTGGAATGGCTCGCCCGTGCAAATGGCCTCGATGTTCAGCAATTGTTAAAACATGTCTACCGTTATGAAAATGGTCAAGCGGTCAATCATTTGATGCGGGTGGCCAGTGGTCTTGATTCGCTGATGTTGGGTGAGCCGCAGATTCTCGGGCAGGTTAAAACTGCTTTATCGCTGGCCAAAGAGGCACATACTGTTTCTACTCAGTTGAACCGGATCTTTGAATATTCTTTTTATGCCGCTAAACGGGTGCGCTCCGAAACTGCCGTGGGAAGCCATGCCGTTTCTATGGGCTATGCTGTTGCACAGTTAGCCACCCAAGTCTTTAGTCAACCAGAAAAACTCACCGTGATGGTGGTCGCTGCCGGTGAAATGAATAGTTTGGTCGCCAAACACCTCGCTGAAATGGGGGTGGCTAAAATTCTGATCTGTAACCGTACCCGTGAACGTGCCGAGCAACTGGCACAGGAAATCATGCATCGGGCCGAGGTGGAAATTGTCGATTTTGCAACCTTGGCCGCCAATTTGCATCGTGCGGATGTGGTGTCAAGCTGTACCGGAAGTCTGCATCAGGTGATTGGTTATGCCGATGTCAAAGCGGCATTAAAAAAGCGCCGTTATCAACAGATGCTGCTGGTGGATCTGGCTGTGCCGCGGGATATTGATCCGAAAGTGGAAAATCTCGATGGTGTTTACTTGTATGGTGTAGATGACCTGCAAAGTGTGATCGATGATAATTTGGCGCAACGTCGTCAGGCCGCGGTAGAAGCCGAGCTGATGGTTAGTCAGCTGGCAACGCAATTGATGACCCAGCAAAAAGTCAAACAGGCGGGTCAAACGATTCAGGCCTATCGCGCCCAAGGTCAGCAGTTGGCACAAACTGAGTTAGAGCATGCACTTCAGGCCTTGCAACAAGGCGCGGTTGCACCGCAGGTGTTACAAGAATTTGCTCATCGTTTGACACAAAAATTGCTCCATCCCACCTCATTGCTGCTACGTCAGGCTGCCCAATCCGAAGATCCGGCTTATATGGAGTGGATGCAGCAGGAGTTGGTAGATATTTTGGCCCATCAACGTTCAACTAAAAAGTAACCCCATCTGATCCCTCATCAGATTGGGGAGATTAATTTAGAGTGGACGTGTACCAGTGTAAGCCTGCTCAAGCAGCGTGACTAGATCCTGTTGGGTAAAAGGTCGGGGATTCCAGTAGGGATTCGCCAGCGCCAATGTTGCTGCTTTTTCAAGATCAGCGGCTTGAAAGTCCAGATCTTGCAGTCGTGTCGGTGCATTGATGTCCTGAATAAAATCAAACAAGGCTTGCCCTGCGCTTAATGTGGGTTTGCCAAGTGCATGGCTGATGATTGGGGTGATTTCAGGGCGTGCCACTTCATTAAATGCGATCGTATGCGGTAATAAAATCGTATGTGTTGCTGCATGCGGTAGATTAAAGCTGCCTCCCAAGGTATGGCAAAGTTTATGATGCAAAGCCATACCCACATTGCCGAGTACCGTACCACATAACCAGGCTCCATAAAGGCATTGTGAGCGCGCATCGAGATCTGCTGAATCCTCTTGTAGCTGTTTCATGCCTTGTGCCAGTGCACGGATGCCTTCTTGAGCCAGCAGATTCATGATGGGGTTGCCATCTTGTGCATATAGGCCTTCTGCGGCATGGGCTATCGCATTTATACCGCTAGTCATGGAAACCTCTAGTGGTAACTGAACAGTTAAGGCAGGATCATAAATTACGGTTTTCGCCAATACGCGCGGATCTTTACCCGTTTTTTTACTTTGCTGCGTGGTAATACCATACACAGCGGTCATCTCAGAACCCGCATAGGTTGTTGGAATGACAATAATGGGTAAACTCGTTTCCAGTGCAATCGCTTTGGCCAGCCCTGTGGTAGAACCACCACCTATCGCAATCAGACAATCAGCTTGTAACTGTTCTGCATGTGCTTGTGCATCCCGAGCAATTTCAAGCGGCACATGCATCTTGGCCTGGTCATAAATTCCCGCAGCGTTACCACCCAGTAACTCACTGACCTGTCGTGCAAGCTTGATTTGTCCTGGGGTCGACAAGATTAACGCACGTTGACCGTTTAATCGGGCAACCTCTTCAGGCAGTTGCTGTAAGCTACCCGTACCAAAAACCACACGGATGGGTTGGGCTTGATAAATAAAAGGATTGAGTGGCATCCGTAACAGCTCCTGATCTAAATAAATTGACGCTCAAGTGAATGGTTTATGGCTTCAATGAGCGTTTTTGATTTTTACTGATACTTTGAGTTTGAATGCAATGCGAGGTTATGACACCAATCTTAAACTGATTTTTTTGCTGAGTTCATTCAACTGCTGGCGTAAATTACGCGATTCCACCAGAGACAGTGGTGCTTTGAGTTTCTGGCGTAAATACTTTTCCTGTAATCCCATTGCATAATCTGCTGCCAGTTTGTCGGCCATTTCCGGAGCTTGAGTTAGAGCTTCAATATTGGTGCACTCTATAATATCTGCAATATGCTGGCTATAACCGCTACAGGCACCGAGCACATAATAAGTGGCCAATTCCTGATTCTCTGGCAAATGATCAAAGATACCGTCAAGGATGCTCAGAACATGGGCGAGCAGTTGCTCGGGATCGATAAATGCTCGTAAGGTCTCGAAATGAATATACAAAAAAGGATGATGCATTAGCAACGCAATGGCAAAATCTTCATCCCGGGTCTGAATATTGAAAGACAATGAGGCATCATGATTGACCTGTGGGGTAAAACGTCGGCCTAGTCCGAGTTTTTCCCTGAAGGATTGGGTTAACAAATAACGGAACGAACCTTGTTTCGGCAAGAGATCAGTCAGTTCACGTAAGTCACCCATCACCTGACTTTTACCTTCCGGTGTAGAGATATCATGTTGTTGCGTGAGCTGGGCAAAAATAAAATCGGATAATAAAGGCGACTGCTGTAGCAGGTTCTGGAAATTTTCCAGGCCTTCACGGCGAATGAGCGAGTCGGGGTCATGGTCGGGTGGCAGCACAAAAAACTTCAGTTCACGGCCATCGTTCAGCAAGGGTAAGGTGATTTCTAAGGTGCGTCGTGCGGCTTTCTGCCCCGCAGTATCCCCATCAAAGGCCAGCGTGATGCGTGAGTTTTGTTTGAATAAAATATTCAAATGCTCACTGTTACTGGCCGTGCCCAGTGTGGCGACTGCACCATGCACGCCGTATTGTTGTAATGCAATCACATCCATATAGCCTTCGACCATCATCCAGTCCTGGGCTTTCAGTTTGCGGCCTTCATACAAGCCATACAGCAGCTGATTCTTATGAAACACTTCTGAATCAGGCGAGTTAATATATTTCGGTTTAATTTCATCATTCAGGGCACGACCCCCAAAACCGACCACGCGGCCTTTACTGTCACGAATCGGGAAAATTACTCGATCACGCAGCAGGTCAAAATCACGTCCGTTATCGCTGGTACGAATCAGTCCCAGCAGTTTTAAACCTTCGATATCTTGTGGAAAAGCCTTTTCGAGATGTTGCCAGTCTTCCGGTGCATAACCGAGGCGCCAAAACTGAATGGTTTCAGCTGTCAGACCGCGCTGTTTAAAGTATTGTTGGGCAGTTTTGCTGTTCGGTAATTGCCGTTCATAAAAATGTGCGACATTTTCCAGTAAATCATACAGATTTCCTTCTTGCACAGGCTGGTCGTGCAGGTCAGCCATCGGTTCAAAACCAGCAAAAGGATCATGGAAAGGCTGAAACTGCTCAAAAGGATCATCGACTAGCGGAGGGCTAACCTCGGCAGCAACTGTATCTGTATGCACAGACGTTGTGGTTTTTGTTGCTGCGGGAGTCGGTTTATTTTCGCGTTTATAGGAAAGTCGTTTGGATTCCTGATTGTCTTTAGGCAGTTCTACACCGGCTTGGCTGGCGAGATCTTTCATGACATCTATAAAATTGCGGTTATCAATATCCATCAGGAAACGGATTGCGTTGCCATTAGCCTGACAGCCAAAGCAGTGGTAGTACTGTTTATCACGATAGACGTGAAAAGAGGGGCTTTTTTCCTGATGAAATGGGCAACAGCCGGAATAGGTACGTCCGGTCTTTTTCAATTTCACACGCTGACCAATCAGATCGACAAGGTCAATCCGATCCAGAATCTGATCAATCGTATGCTGAGGAATTGCCATAGGAGATAAACCGTTTAATTTCTATTCTGCTCAAAACCATAAAATCGGAGTAACCCGATATTTTACAGCTGTTGTCTTTCGCTGATATATCATAACAGAATGTACCAGCCTCGTATTGAATCCGAATGGAGAGAATACCCAAGCCGGTTGTTGTCAAATATGCAAGGTATTGAAATAAAAAAAAGGCAAGTGATTTCACTTGCCTTTTGGGTTTTCCTTTCATTTGAGTGAAAAGAAGAATGACTTATTGCGTTGCTGGTGGTGCTGGTAAGGTAGTCGCCGGTTGTTCTGGTTTATCCAGTAAACCAAAGCTTAAACGGTTAATCAGGCTGCGTGATGAATCTTCAGTTGCAGCAGGTTGAGTGGTTTCAACCGTATTCTTTTCACTGCGACCTAAAATTCCAAGCGTCGCGCGATTTAGCCAGCTACCATCTTGACGCGCTGCACGTAAATTGACACTGTCATCCGCTTTCACCAAATGTGGATAATTCAGTTTGAGCAGCTCAATGTATTGTTGTGAAGTCGCACGGTCACCGAGCTTGTCATAGCTATAGGCCAATGTGGCTAAGGCTTCTGGAATTTGTGGGGTTTGTGGATAGTGTTCCACGACCCATTGAGCACGTTCTGTCGCAGCAATCCAGGCTTTACGTTTGATGTTAAAACGTGCCGCGACCATTTCATGTTCAGCCAGTTCCTGACCGATAAATTTCATGCGTTGTGCGGCATCTACGGCATATTGGCTGCTTGGATAACGGCGGATTAAGTCGACAAAGTTTTGATAAGCCAGTTTGATATAGCTAACATCGCGATGAGACTGTTTTAATGAAGTGTAACGCAGCAGACCCGCATAGTTTTGTTCCATGTTTGCTACACCGCGAACATAGTAAGCATAGTCCACATTTGGATGTTGTGGGTTTAACTTGATGAAACGCTCAGCCAGTGCAACGGCATTTTCATAATCTTTCTGTTGGAATTTTACATAGAGCAATTCGAGCTGTGCCTGTTGGGCATAGTTGCTCGTTGGGTAGTAAGTATCGAGCGCTTCGAGTTGTTTTGCCGCTTCAATATATTGACCACGTTCCAATGCTTTTTCTGCATTTTGGATATAAATCTGCTCGCTTGATTGAGGGCCGGTATCCACCACTTCTTTTTTTGGATTGCTGCTACAGCCAGTCATTGCCGTGGCAATACCAAGGGAAACAGCGAGCATTGTCATTTTATAACGTGGTAGCGACATAAAAATTCCTCTGTTATCACGGGCAATGAGCTACAATTGCGCTATTAAACCACTTTTGTCTTAATGATCAAATGACTTCAGCACAATCTTCTAATTCTAATGTCCCTGAAACGATTCTCGATTTAATTGAAGATTCTGAGGATGCAGATAACCATACTTCAGCGCCAACTGCAACCCGTTTATCGTTGCAATTTCAATTGGATGAAAGCTATCTGGGACAGCGCATCGACCAGGTCGCCGCGAGCGTATGGCATGATTTTTCACGCGAAAAACTCAAGCAGTGGCTGAAGGATGGCCATTTGTTGGTAAATGGTAACATCGTCAAACCGAAATATAAGTGTGAGGGTAATGAGCTCTTGACGCTGGATGTCGAACTTGAAGTACAAACCTCTAGCCAGCCGGAAAATATCCCTTTAGACATCGTTTATGAAGATGATGACCTTTTGGTGATCAACAAGCCGGTTGGGATGGTGGTGCATCCAGGGGCGGGGAACTCAAGTGGCACCTTGGTTAATGCATTGCTTTATCATTATCCAAAATCTGCAGAACTGTCACGTGCCGGTTTGGTGCATCGTATTGATAAAGACACCAGTGGTCTGTTGGTTGTGGCTAAAAACCTCGAAACGCAATTTGCCTTGAGTAAACAACTGGCAGATAAATCAGTCTATCGTGTTTATGATCTCGTGGTGTATGGCAATATCATTGCGGGTGGAACAATTGATGAACCCATCAAGCGTCATCCGGTTGACCGAATCAAAATGGCCGTGCTACCGGGCGGTAAAGATGCCGTAACACATTATAATGTTAAAGAGCGTTTCCGTGATTTTACCCGAGTGCAGGCTCAGCTGGAAACTGGACGTACCCATCAGATCCGCGTCCATTTTAGTTATTTGGGTTTTGGCCTGGTCGGTGATTCGGTATATGTCAGTCGAGTGCGTGTACCACCGGGTGCATCTGAATTGCTGATTGAGACTTTGCGTGGTTTTAAACGTCAGGCCTTGCATGCTGCTAAATTGGGTCTGGTTCATCCACGTACTGGTGAGCAGATGCAATTTGAAGCGCCTTGGCCTGCAGATTTTGCACAGTTGATTGATGTATTACGTCAGGAAAATGCGGCTTACTAACTTCGGAGGGGGATGATATGGATTTTGTACAAGGTGTACCCGAGGGCGTATATGTGGGGCAGACCCAGATTCATCATCCTCATGCTTTGCCTGCTTCCCGTCCAGAACTCACAGGATTTAATCTGGCTTTACATGTCAATGATGAGCCAAAGCGCGTGCAACAGCATCGCATGACGCTGTTACAAGAGTTTATCCCTTACGGAGTAGAAAAAATCACCTGGATGACCCAAACCCATAGCACCATTTGTCATACCATCAATGAAAAAATGACCTTTGATGCACTGGAAGGCGATGGTTTGGTCACCCAGCGCAAGGGGCATGCCTTGATGATGATGACAGCAGACTGCTTGCCTGTGGTTTTGGGAAATGCACAGGGCACTGAAGTTGCAAACCTGCATGCCGGCTGGCGCGGTTTGGCTGGCGGGATTATTGAAAACACGATTGCCGCAATGCAGACTCCTCCCGCCTGGGCCTGGTTAGGTGCAGCAATTAGCCAAGCCTGTTTTGAAGTGGGTGCTGAGGTCAAGCAGGCATTCTGTGATAAATATCCGGATGTCGAAGTGGCGTTTATTGCGGGTCATAAACCTGGCAAATTTTATGCTGATTTATATGCTATCGCCGGTTATATCTTAAAAAAGCATGGTGTTGAGCGCGTTCTGGGGGGTGAACAATGTTCCTACCGTCAGGCCGAGGATTATTTTTCCTATCGCCGCAATGCAAACACTGGACGTATGGCAACCTTTGTGTTTATGCGTGAAAATTCTGCTAAAATTGACTAAATATCTTGGTTTTATCTGCTTATGTCTCTATCACCACACACGCTAGCGATTGTTTACCATAGCCCATATGGGCATACGGCAAAAGTGGCCGCTTATATTGCTCAAGGTGCACAAAAGATGGGGGCACAGGTTCATTTGATGTCAATTGAACATTTGGAATGGGAGCAGCTCGATCAGGCACAATGTATCGTATTTGGTTGTCCGACTTATATGGGAAGTGTAACAGCCGACTTTAAAAAGTTTATGGATGCTAGCTCAAAACGCTGGAAAAATCGCACTTGGCAAGGGAAATTGGCCGCTGGTTTTACCAATTCGGGTGGTCTAAGCGGAGATAAGCTTTCGGTATTGCAGCAAATTAACCTGTTTGCCATGCAGCATGGCATGCTGTGGTCAGGTTTACCTTTGATGACCACGGGTTCGCAGGACACCGATCTGAACCGTTTATCTAGTTGTATGGGGTTGATGACGCAATCGGACAATGCACCAGTGGAAATCACACCGCCACAAGGTGATCTCGATACAGCGTTATGGTTTGGTGAATACCTTGCGGGGATTCTAAACCGATTAAAAGCTCTTTGAAAAATGATAGATACAAAAAACCTCCAACAGGAGGTTTTTTTATTTGTGAAAAATGCGAGCCTTGTCGCGCTGCCAATCACGCTCTTTTTCGGAGGCACGTTTGTCATGCAGCTGTTTCCCTTTCACTAGGGCAATTTCAAGTTTGACCAAATGGCCTTTCCAGTAGCAAGCTAAAGGTACACAGGAATAACCTTTCTGATTCACGGCACCCATGAGTTTTTCAATCTCACGGCGTGAAAGTAGCAGCTTACGTGTACGCGTCGCTTCAGGGACCACGTGAGTTGATGCTGAAAGTAATGGCTGGATTTGAGCACCAAACAAAAATGCCTCACCATTTTTAAAAATGACGTAGCTTTCAGTCAAGCTCATACGACCAGCGCGCAGGGATTTTACTTCCCAGCCTTGTAGGGACAGTCCAGCTTCAAATTTTTCTTCAATAAAATAATCGTGGCGTGCGCGTTTATTCTGCGCAATGGTTCCACCATTATGTTTTTTTACGACAGTTGCTTTCGCCATAATCATGCAATTCCAAAGTTGTCACTATTGTGCCCTAAACTCAAGATAAGGTGAAGTTATTTCAAATCAAACAACTTCTTCACTACAAAACAAAAACAACTTTTTGCTAGAATGGAAACCCTCATCAATAGCTTCGAGATTGCAAGGATGTCTAAAACGCGAGTCATTTATCCAGGAACATTTGACCCGATCACGAATGGCCATATCGATTTGGTGACACGGGCAGCAAAAATGTTTGATGAAGTCGTTGTTGCAATCGCGATTGGGCATCATAAAAACCCGATTTTTAGTCTGGAAGAACGTGTTGATTTGGCACAAAAATCACTGAGTCATCTCAGTAATGTTGAATTTATTGGTTTTGATGGTTTGCTGGTCACTCTGTTTAATGAGCAGAAAGCGACGGCAGTATTGCGCGGCTTGCGTGCGGTCTCTGATTTTGAATACGAATTTCAGTTGGCTAATATGAACCGCCAACTTGATGGTAAATATGAAGCGGTTTTTCTGACGCCGTCAGAACAATATTCATTTATCTCATCCACTTTGGTGCGTGAGATTGCCCGCTTAAAAGGTAATGTGACCAAATTTGTTCCTCCTGCCGTTGAACAGGCATTTCAACTTAAACATCAGCAAGGTTGGTAAGGTGTCGTTATATATTACGGATGAATGCATTAACTGCGATGTTTGTGAACCGGTTTGCCCGAATGAAGCAATTTTGATGGGTGAGCTGATCTATGAAATAAATCCTGATCTATGCACTGAATGTGTGGGACATCATGAGCAGCCACAATGCCAGTTATTCTGTCCTGTAGACTGCATTCCAAAAGATCCACAACATGTAGAAACACAAGAGCAGTTACTGGAAAAATATCAACGGCTGATTGCTGAAAAAAGTGCGAGCAATTTGGATTAATCTTTGCTACTATGCGCGCTTGAAGTGGGCTGGACGGTCGCTGCTGTGGAGGTCTTCGTGACTGAAGCAGGGGAGGAAAGTCCGGGCTTCATAGGGCAGGGTGCCAGGTAATGCCTGGGCGGCGTGAGCCGACGGAAAGTGCAGCAGAGAGTAGACCGCCTCATTCGTGAGGTAAGGGTGAAAGGGTGCGGTAAGAGCGCACCGCGTATCTGGTAACAGTATACGGCATGGTAAACCCCACCAGAAGCAAGACCAAATAGGAATCCTGAGGTACGGCCCGTACTGGATTCGGGTAGGTTGCTTGAGCGTACAAGTGATTGTACGCCTAGAGGAATGATCGTTCACGACAGAACCCGGCTTACAGGCCCACTTCAGTGAATTTTCTTATAAATAGTGCTTGACCTTTGCTCAAGAAGCGAAGATAATGCGCGCACAGTTTACGGCTATGTAGCTCAGTTGGTTAGAGCACCGCACTCATAATGCGGGGGTCACAAGTTCAAGTCTCGTCATAGCCACCATTTTATAGATCACGCTCCTGCGTGATCTTTTTTTTTGTGCACTCAATGTCGCGCTGAGGAAGTTAGCTAAAAGTCTTATGAAACTCGTTGGAGAATCTTAAATGATCAAAAATAAGTAAGATGGCTTTAAGAGAATTTATTGAAAAATTGTTTAAAAAATATCTAATTGAAGATGAATTGCTTAAAGCATAGACAGTAATATAGATGGGGTTATTGACGCTGCGATAATAACTTTAGATAATGTGCGCACAGTTTAAGGCTATGTAGCTCAGTTGGTTAGAGCACCGCACTCATAATGCGGGGGTCACAAGTTCAAGTCTCGTCATAGCCACCATATTCTGAAAAAACCACAACCGATTGTTGTGGTTTTTTTATGCCTGCTTTTTTGATTGTATCACGGTGTGGTAAGTGGCTATTCTCGTGCTGTGTATCTATATTTTAGTGCCATCACCGAGGCAGTGGGTCATTCTTGAATGGATCCAATCTTTAAAGATCATTAAAATCCTGAAATTTAATTATTCTAGCCATAAAATTCTACATGTTAGAAATTTTCTATTTCATGATAGATCTGCTGTATGGCGTCGATGTGGCGTGATGATTGAATGTTAAATCCTATTAGGATGGGAAAGTTTGATCTTGTATTTGAGTAATCCTTTCTATATTCACTGATTTGAACTAGAGTTGTTTGGTTTAGCATAAAAAAATCCCCAGCATGAAGCTGGGGATTTTTGCTTTTCAGAGTGAATTATTCGCCTGGTTTCCAGCCATTCACGATTGGATAGCGACGGTCACGGCCAAATGAGCACGAGCTAATTCGTGGACCAATCGCGCCTTGGCGGCGTTTATATTCATTACGGTCCACGAGCTTAATTACTTTTTCGACCACAGCTTGTTCAAAACCTTTCGCGATGATGTCATCTTGGCTCAGATCTTCTTCAATATAAGCATAAAGAATCGCATCGAGTACGTCATAAGCAGGGAGCGAGTCCTGGTCTTTCTGATCTGGGCGAAGCTCTGCAGAAGGTGGACGTGTGATTACACGTTCAGGAATCACTGGCGTTTCACTGATGCTATTGCGGTACTTAGCCAATTCAAACACGATCGTCTTATAAACGTCTTTCAATACTGCAAAGCCACCAACCATATCACCATAAAGGGTGCAGTAACCTACAGATAATTCAGATTTATTACCTGTCGACAGCACGAGGTTGCCGAATTTGTTAGACAATCCCATGAGGAGCGTACCACGTGAACGTGCCTGCAAGTTTTCTTCTGTCGCATCGGCAGGGCTGTTGCCAAAGAATGGATATAGTGTTTGCATAAAACTGTTTACGATCGGGTGAATCTCGGCGATACCAAAGGTGACACCCATGCGTTTAGCTTGCTCGGCAGCATCTTCAATACTGATTTGAGCAGTATAAGTATAGGGCATCATGACGGCTTGAACCTTGTCCGCACCAATCGCATCGACAGCAATCGCCAGAGTCAGGGCTGAATCAATACCACCAGACAAACCAAGAATTACACCCGGGAAGCCAGAGCGTTGCACATAATCACGTGTAGCCATCACCAGCGCTTGATAAATCTCAGCCATAGTGCTGAGTGCCGGAGCGGGTTCAGTCACCTGATAGGCCTTGTTTTCAAGCACATAATCAGTGTAGTAGATTGATTCAATAAAACTTGGTGCTTGTAAAGCGACATCACCATTGTTGTTTAATACAAAACTGGTGCCATCAAAAATCAAGTCATCTTGTCCACCGACTTGGTTGACATAGACGAGATGTAGGTTCAGATGTTTGCTCAACTCGCGCATTGTCGTGACGCGGTGCTGTGGTTTGCCCACTTCATACGGAGAGGCATTCAATACCAGTAAAGTTTCGACATTCAACTTGCTAAGCTGGTTGACTGTGTTAATCGACCACACATCTTCACAAATCAGCACACCAAACTTATGTCCGAGATATTCGAAAATTAGATGCTGATGGCCTTCGATAAAATAACGTTTTTCGTCAAATACGCTATAGTTTGGTAGATTCTGCTTGTTATAAATTCCGAGAATCTCTCCATCTTTCATTACGGCTGCTGAGTTGTAACGTTGGCCTTCTGCAGTAACATTAACAAAACCAAACACCATGATGATATCTTTAACAGCTTTAAGCGCTTCAAAGGCTTTTTCAGTGCGTTTGGCAAGGCTTGGTCGTACCAATAGGTCTTCTGCAGGATAGCCGAGCGTGGAAAGCTCTGGGAAAATAATAATATCCGCATTTTGTTTTTTCGCTTCGTTTGCCTGCTCAATCATTTTTTGAGCGTTCGACGGAATATTGCCAATATGCGGAGAGAACTGAGCAAGGGCAATTTTAAAACTTTTCATTCAAACTTAATCCTATTCCTATAGGTGTGTTACACAACATGTTGATTTTTATGGATATAATTATTCAACATTGTGCAGATGATGACAAAACGACATGCAGTCATAAAATTAGAAATAATGTGCTGGTTACTATATACGAATCCCATGTTTTAGAGAGAGAAAATAACACGATTTTTTTATAGTCGCCTAAAAAAATTACATAGCTAGACTGTTGTAATAGGGTTTGAGTGTGTTCAGATGGATGGTAATAAAAAGGGGGGGAGTAATGTGGAGAATCCTGAGAGGGTTAAAATGTCTATATAGGCGTTTACTGGTGGTCAAAAGTAGAGGATTAACCGTTGGGGAAATTCAGCTGATTCGTTCGGTATTTGGTGATGCTTTGGATGTTGATCGAGTCAAGATCGTGGCTCACCGAGCAATCTTGCGGCACTACGCAATGAGTCCGAATGGCAATATCTATTTTAATCCGGCGGACTGGTGCGAAGACTTTTCAGTCATGCCTTTGGTAAAGCAATCATGGTTTATTCATGAGATGACACATGTCTGGCAGGTACAGCAGGGGGTTGCTGTGGTACGCAAGGCATTGTTGGATCGGCGTTATCGCTATCAACTGCAACCGAATAAGACTTTTCTTAACTATGGAATTGAACAACAGGCACAAATGGTACAGGATTATTTCTTGAAAAAGCACCTCGGCCATGAATGCTCTTCTTATCAGCAGTGTATCCCTTTTTTGCCGATATAAAAAAACCACCCAAGAGGGTGGTTTTTTAAGACTTTTAATTCTTGGAGAATTAACGGCCTTCGATGTCGCGTTGCGTGTAGCCTGTATAAAGCTGACGTGGACGACCAATCTTGTAAGGTGCAGAGTGCATTTCTAACCAGTGGCTGATCCAACCTACTGTACGTGCAAGTGCGAAGATTACAGTAAACATTTCTGTTGGGATACCAATCGCTTTAAGGATGATACCTGAGTAGAAGTCTACGTTTGGATACAAGTTACGTTTTACGAAGTATTCATCAGACAACGCAATACGTTCAAGTTCCATTGCAAGCTCAAGTTGCGGATCGTTAATACCAAGCGCGCTAAGAACTTCGTCACAAGTTTGTTTCATGACTTTAGCACGTGGGTCGAAGTTTTTGTAAACACGGTGACCGAAGCCCATGAGTTTAACTTCTTTAGTTTTAACTTTTTCCATGAACTCAGCAACGTGTTCAACAGAGCCGATTTCATCAAGCATCTTAAGAACAGCTTCGTTCGCACCACCGTGAGCTGGACCCCAAAGTGCAGAGATACCCGCAGAGATACATGCATATGGGTTAGCGCCAGTAGAACCTGCAAGACGTACAGTTGAAGTCGATGCATTTTGTTCGTGGTCAGCATGAAGCGTAAAGATACGGTCCATTGCTTTCGCAAGAATAGGGTTAACTTTGTAGTCTTTGTCTGCTGGAGTAGCAAACATCATGTACAAGAAGTTTTCAGCGTAACTTAAGTCGTTACGTGGGTACATGAATGGTTGACCCACTGTGTACTTGTAGCTCCACGCTGCAAGTGTAGGAATCTTCGCGATCAAGCGGATCGCAGTGATTTCACGGTGGTTCACATCTTCGATGTCAAGGTTGTTGTGATAGAATGCAGAAAGCGCACCAACAACACCCACCATGATCGCCATTGGATGAGCGTCACGACGGAAACCGTTATAGAAGCGGCTCACTTGGTCATGAACCATAGTGTGGTTACGAACTTTAGCGTCAAATTCAGCTTTTTGTTCTGGAGTTGGTAACTCACCGTTCAATAACAAATAGCAAGTTTCGAGGTAATCAGCTTTAGTCGCCAATTGATCAATTGGGTAACCGCGGTGTAAAAGGATACCTTTATTACCGTCGATAAAAGTGATTTTTGACTCGCAAGAAGCAGTTGCCATAAAACCAGGATCAAAAGTGAAATGACCTGCGGCCAACACATCTTTAACGTCAATTACATCTGGGCCCAATGTACCGCTGTAAATTGGTAATTCAATTTCTTTGCCATCAAGCTGTAAAACGGCTTTTTTGCCAGTTGCTTCAGACATTCAATAGATCTCCTGTCCTGGATGAATGTTTATCTGACTCGAAGTACTAAAATCTTCTAATGCGTGAATCAGACGGATCGAAAATTTGCTATAGGATTAGTGAGTGCTGAAATTTTGTCAATTATACTTATGGATAAAAATGACGTGCTCACAGGAGCTTAGTCAATAAACCGGTTAAGGAAAGTCTGAGAAAAATCGCAGCACCGACACAGTATCATAAGTCAAATTATTGGCAAGGTGCAGTAAAAAAAAATCTTGTCTGCTGTTATTGTAAGCAAGTTTTTAGTTTAAAAAACTCTTGTGGTTAAAACCTAATTTATCCTGATGTAAATTTAATTTTTATAAATTTCATAACTTATCGCTATTTTTGTTAAAAAACTGATGTAAATTTGTTCATATTTAAAAAGAATTAGTCGGATGATTTAATGGGTTTGTTTGTATAAAAAATAGCACTAAAAAATAGGCTGATGGAGTAAAAAATAATCAATTTAATGTGTTTTAAGTGGCAGAAAATCACGGATTTGTCGAAAAAATAACAAGTTGATCTGATGTTAATCACAATCTAAGTCATTCTTTCTGCATATGAAAATCACAACCAAATAGCTTTGGTGAATACTGGTTATTTATAATCTAAATAGTTGTGTGGTATTTGGGTGAGTCATCTATCTCTACTTTTAGAGAAACTCAATATGAGGCATTCGGATATTTAATAAAGCATTATTTGTTTGAGGTGGTATCCGTATTCATAGATTGAAACTGTCCTTGCGTGCAGGAGTATATATGTAGTGATCTATAAATTGACCTTATAAAACATCAAACTGAAAACTGCACGAATAACAAGCCTCTAGATAAAAGGCTGACTGAAAGCGTTGATCTTTAGTCTAAAAAAGTGAAAAAATTAATAATACTGAAAAATATTATAAAAAATTAAAATTATCTTTTTAAAATTAATTGCTTAATGTGATTTTTATATCGGTTTTATGTGTTAAAAAAAACAAATACCATAAGAATAATTCTCATTTGCATATTTTTTTGAGCAAAAGCCAAATTCGATAGTTTGTATTTTAATAATCCGCGTTTTATAATTCGATGTCGTTTAAGTTTAGGCATTTGCTTGCCTGACAATGCCAGCGTTCCTTCGAATTAATTCCAACAAACTCCGGATGGAGTTTTTACTTACAGGATGCCCGCTGTGAAAAGCAACAGACCTGTCAATTTGTCCATGGGTCAAGTTTTAGACGTAAACTTAAAATCCCCTGTGGCTATTGCATCAATTCTACACCGTCTTTCAGGTGTCATCGTATTTTTACTCGTACCGGTACTTTTGTGGTTGTTAGACAAATCTTTGTCTTCACCAGAAGGTTTTGCTCAAGTTCAAGAAATCTTCAATGGTTTCGTTGTTCGCTTTATCGTATGGGTATTTGTAGCCGGCTTAATCTATCACTTCATTGCTGGTATCAAGCATTTACTTGCTGATCTTGGCGTTGCTGAAGAGTTAGAAAGTGGCCGTCTTGCAGCTACTATTTCATTGATCTTGTCTGCAATCGGTATTGTTGCAGCATTTGTATGGATTGTACTCTAATGAAAAGTGCTACAGGTTTAACGGGTTCAGGTTCTCGCGATTGGTTTATCCAACGTGTCAGTGCTGTAGTGTTAGCTGTTTATACTGTTGTCGTGTTTGGTTGGATCCTGTTCAATGGCGGATTTAACTACGAGCAATGGTCTGGCTTTATGATGACTTTGCCAATGAAAGTTTTATCTTTGTTGGCTGTCTTATCGCTTGTTGCACACGCTTGGATCGGTATGTGGCAAGTATTCACTGACTACGTGACTACTCGTCAAATGGGTCCTTCAGCTTCAGGTTTACGCCTTGTGCTGACTTCAGCAGTCATTATTGCTGTATTTGCATATGCGATCTGGGCAATCCAGATTTTTTGGGCGAATTGATAGGAAAATATCATGGGCGCGATAACCCCTAAAGAAGATTATTCAAATATTCAAACCCTTACTTTCGATGCAGTCATCGTTGGTGGTGGTGGTTCAGGTATGCGTGCTTCTTACCAACTTGCTCAAGCTGGTTTGAAAGTTGCTGTACTGACCAAGGTATTCCCAACTCGTTCTCATACAGTTGCGGCGCAAGGTGGTATTGGTGCATCTCTTGGTAACATGCAAGAAGATAACTGGCACTATCACTTCTATGACACGGTTAAAGGTTCTGACTGGTTGGGTGACCAGGATGCAATTGAATTCATGTGTCGTGAAGCACCAAAAGTTGTTTATGAGCTTGAACACTTGGGTATGCCATTCGACCGTAACGCAGACGGTACAATTTACCAGCGTCCGTTTGGTGGTCACTCTGCAAACTACGGTGAAAAAGCTGTTCCACGTGCATGTGCAGCAGCTGACCGTACCGGTCATGCATTGCTTCACACGCTTTATCAAAGCAACGTGAAAATGGGTACACAATTCTTCGTAGAATGGATCGCACTTGACTTGATCCGTAACGAAGAAGGTGATGTGCTTGGTGTGACTGCAATCGACCAAGAAACTGGTAACATTGCTGTATTCCAGGCTAAAGCGACCTTATTCGCTACTGGTGGCGCTGGTCGTGTTTACCGTGCTTCTACCAATGCTTATATCAACACTGGTGATGGTCTTGGTATGGCTGCTCGTGCAGGTATTCCATTGCAGGATATGGAGTTCTGGCAATTCCACCCAACGGGTGTTGCGGGCGCGGGTGTACTGTTGACAGAAGGTTGTCGTGGTGAAGGTGGTATCCTTCGTAACGCTTCTGGCGAACCGTTCATGGAACGCTATGCACCAACTTTGAAAGACTTGGCACCACGTGACTTCGTATCACGTTCTATGGACCAAGAGATCAAAGAAGGCCGTGGTTGTGGTCCAAACAAAGATTACATCTTGCTTGATTTGACGCACTTGGGTGCTGATACGATCATGAAACGTCTTCCATCTGTATTTGAGATTGGTAAGAAATTCGCGAACGTAGATTGTACTAAAGAGCCAATTCCTGTAGTACCAACCATCCATTATCAAATGGGCGGTATTCCAACCAATATGCATGGTCAGGTTGTTACCCCAGTTCCTGGTACTGACAACTACACCCAACCTGTAAAAGGTTTCTATGCGATTGGTGAGTGTTCATGTGTGTCTGTACACGGTGCAAACCGTTTAGGTACTAACTCATTGCTTGACCTTGTGGTATTTGGTAAAGCAGCGGGTGAGCACATTGTGGATTACGTGACTAAACATCACGGTGATGATTACGCACCTCTTCCAAATGACGTACTTGAGCAATCGCTTGCACGTATCCGTCGTCTTGAAGAAAACGAAAACGGTGAAAATGCTCAGGAAGTTGCTGATGCTATCCGTGATATCGTTCAAGATCACGCAGGTGTATTCCGTACTGCAGCGTTGCTTGAAAAGGGTGTGAAAGAAATTCTTGCACTTGAGCCACGTGTTCGCAACATTGCATTGAAAGACAAATCTAAAGTCTTTAACACGGCGCGTATCGAAGCGTTAGAAGTTGAAAACTTGTACGAAGTGGCAAAAGCAACGCTTATTTCTGCTGCTGCACGTAAAGAATGTCGTGGTGCGCACACTGTTGTAGATTATGAATTGCCAGCAGATCACCCAACTTATTCTTACGGTCGTCGTGATGATGAGTGGATGAAGCATACTTTATGGTATTCATCTGACAACCATCTTGAGTACAAGCCAGTACGCATGAAGCCGTTGACAGTGGACACTATTCCACCTAAACCACGTACATTCTAATCGGGAGAATTAAGATGAGTAGAGGCACTCGTACCTTTGAAATCTACCGCTATGATCCTGATAAGGATAAAGCACCGTACATGCAAACATTTAAACTTGAGTTAACAGACAAGCATCGTATGTTGCTTGATGCGTTACTTGAGTTGAAAGTTCAAGATGAAACTTTGACATTCCGCCGTTCATGCCGTGAAGGTATTTGTGGTTCTGACGGTGTGAACATCAACGGTAAAAATGGTTTGGCATGTTTGCAAAACCTGAATGATTTGCCTGAGAAAATTGTGATCCGTCCGCTTCCTGGTTTACCAGTGATTAAGGATTTGGTTGTTGATATGAATCAGTTCTATGATCAATATCATAAAATTCAGCCATTCTTGATTAACAACCAGCCAGCGCCAGCAAAAGAGCGTTTACAGTCTCAAGCAGAGCGTGAGCACTTGGATGGTTTGTACGAATGTATTCTTTGCGCATGTTGTTCAACTTCATGCCCATCATTCTGGTGGAACCCTGATAAATTCTTGGGTCCTTCAGCATTGTTGAATGCATACCGTTTCATTATTGACTCTCGTGATTCTGCTACAGCAGAGCGTTTGGCTCGTCTTGACGACCCATTTAGCCTGTTCCGCTGTAAAGGTATCATGAACTGTGTATCAGTATGTCCTAAAGGTCTGAATCCAACAAAAGCAATCGGTCATATCCGTAGCATGTTGCTCGACCAAGCAGGTTAATTTTACTGACCAAAGGGCGTACATCTTTGATGTGCGCTCTTTTTGTTTATTTGCATTTTAATAAATAGGACTTTGGTCTACATTGAATCTAGGATTTAAATCAAGCACCATATTCTATATACTATGCAACTAGTATTTTCTTGTTTTATATGAGGTATATTTTAAAAAAATCTATGCATGAATGAGATCATGTTACGATTTAAAAGACCACTGTACTTATAAAAAGTGGAAGTCTTACCGTATAAATTTTTCATGATTTATCTGGGAAAAACGGTGGTTGAAAATGTCATAAGTCGCTTTAGAAAAGCTAAACCTGAATTAGTTTTTCTAAGACGATTTGCAAAAAATTGCTCGATGATTGTCGAGTAGATTAAGTGAGTGATGATGCCAATGAGGGCGTTATGATTCATTGTAGACACCGAGAATTTCTCGGTGTTGTTATAACGCCCCCATGGTCTGAGCGCCGGATGGGTATTAATGCCATGTTACCAATTTGGCATTATCAATCATGGGTTTGCCAAACAGGCGACCTGTAATGTTTTTGCAATAGGAAATGGGTCCACAAATGCAAGAAGTTGCTGACGCATTGCGTCTTGACACTGAACTTTCCGCTGATAGTGCAGCGTATATTGAAGAGCTTTACGAGCAGTATCTGACTTCTCCAACCTCTGTCGGTGAGGATTGGCGCCAATATTTCGATAAATTCCCAAAAGGTGATCAGCCACACAGCAATGTACGTGAACAGTTCCTTTTGCTTGGTCGCAATTCAAATCGTGTGCAAGCAGTTGTCCAAGGTACAGTAAGTTCTGAGCATGAGCGTCGTCAAATCGGTGTGTTGCAACTGATTGCTGCATACCGTAACCGTGGTCACCAAAAAGCTAAATTGGATCCATTAGGTTTAATGAAGCGTGAAGATGTACCTGATCTTGACTTGGCCTCTCACGGTTTAACTAAATCTGACCTAGATACTGTATTCAATACGGGTAACCTTGCAATCGGTAAGGCAGAAGCAACGCTTGGTGAAATGGTTGAAGCCATGGAGGCGATCTACTGTTCTTCGATCGGTGCTGAATATATGCATATCGTGGACAGTAAAGAAAAGCGCTGGATTCAGCAACGCCTTGAAAGTGCACGTGGTAAGTTTACCTTTACGGCAGAACAGAAAAAGCATTTCCTTGAGCGTTTAACTGCTGCTGAAGGTTTAGAAAAATATCTGGGTAACAAATACGTTGGTGCTAAACGCTTCGGTGTGGAAGGTGGCGAATCTTTCATTCCAATGGTGAATGAAATCATTCAGCGTGCGGGTGCTGTCGGTTGTAAAGAAGTTGTGATCGGTATGCCTCACCGCGGCCGTTTGAACCTTCTTGTGAACATTATGGGTAAAAACCCAGCCGATCTTTTTGGTGAATTTGAAGGCAAATCACTTCATAAGAAAGGTTCAGGTGACGTTAAATACCACCAAGGTTTCTCTTCAAATGTCATGACTCCAGGTGGTGAAGTACACTTGGCGCTTGCATTTAACCCATCACACTTAGAAATCGTAGGACCAGTAGTTGAAGGTTCGGTACGTGCGCGTCAGGTTCGTCGTAAAGATATCGGCGGTGACGATGTATTGCCAATCATTGTGCATGGTGACGCTGCATTTGCAGGTCAGGGTGTGAACCAAGAAACTTTCCAAATGTCACAAACCCGTGGTTATACCGTGGGCGGTACAGTGCATATCGTTGTGAATAACCAAGTGGGCTTCACGACTTCTGATCCACGTGATTCACGTTCTACAGAATATTGTACTGACATTGCGAAAATGATTCAGGCACCTATCTTCCATGTGAATGGTGATGATCCTGAAGCCGTAATTTTTGCAACTCAATTGGCGCATGACTTCCGTCAAGAATTCCGTAAAGATGTTGTCCTTGACTTGATCTGCTACCGTCGTCGTGGTCACAACGAAGCAGATGAGCCATCTGCAACTCAGCCAATGATGTATCAAGTGATTAACAAGAAAGCGACGACTCGTACGCTTTATGCTGATCAATTGGTGCAAGAAAAAGTATTATCACGCGAAGATGCGGATCAAATGGTGGAAAACTACCGTGCCGATCTTGAAGCGGGTAAACACGTTGCCAATGCATTGGTATTAGAACCGAACACCAAAATGTTTGTAGACTGGACACCATATTTGGGTCATGAATATACAGACGTTTGGGATACGACTTTCAGCAAAGATCGTTTAATTGAACTCGGCAAAAAAATGCGCGAGCTTCCAGAAGGCTTTGTGATGCAGCGCCAAGTAGCGAAAGTGATTGACGATCGCTTGAAAATGCAAACCGGTGAAATGCCTTTAAACTGGGGTGCGGCAGAAACGCTTGCTTATGCATCGCTGTTAGATGAAGGTTACCTCGTGCGTTTGACTGGTGAGGACGTTGGTCGTGGTACTTTCTCACACCGTCATGCGAAATTGCATAACCAAGTCGATGGTTCAACCTACATCCCGCTTTGCCATATCAAAGAAAACCAGCCACGTACTGCAATTTATGACTCATTGTTGTCAGAAATGGCGGTCTTGGCATTTGAATATGGTTATGCGACGACGATTCCACACGGTTTGATCATTTGGGAAGCGCAATTTGGTGACTTCGCAAACTGTGCGCAAGTGGTGATTGACCAGTTCATCGCATCGGGTGAAACCAAATGGGAGCGTGTATGTGGTTTGACTATGCTTCTACCACATGGTTTTGAAGGTCAAGGTCCTGAACACTCTTCTGCACGTCTAGAGCGCTTCTTGCAGCTATGTGCTGAAGAAAACATGCAGGTCATGACACCAACGACTCCAGCACAGATTTTCCATGCATTACGTCGTCAGGCGATTCGTCCAATCCGTAAGCCAATGATTATCATGTCACCGAAATCATTGCTTCGTCACAAGCTTGCAACTTCTACACTTGATGAGCTTGCAACTGGTACATTCCAGACAGTGATTGATGAAGTCGATAACATCAACAAGGCAGACGTGACCCGTCTTGTGCTTTGTGGTGGTAAGGTTTACTACGATTTGCTGGAAAAACGTCGTGAACTTGAGCTTAACAATACAGCGATTGTGCGTATTGAGCAGCTTTATCCGTACCCAGAAGAGCGTTTGGCTGAAGTCCTTGCTGCTTATCCGAACGTCAAAGAGCTTGTTTGGACACAAGAAGAGCCGAAAAACCAAGGTGCATGGCTATTCATCGCTCCACGTTTGTATGAAGATGTATTAAAATCTGGTAAACAAATTCGTATCAGCTACGCAGGCCGTGAAGCATCTGCTGCACCTGCATGTGGCTCACCTTATTTGCACGCAAAACAACAAGCTCAGCTTATCAATGATGCACTTGCGATTGTGGCTGAACAATCAGGAGATTCTCAATAATGGCAACCGAAATTAAAGCACCGGTATTCCCAGAGTCTGTTGCAGACGGAACGATTGCAACATGGCATAAAAAAGTGGGTGAACCAGTTTCACGTGACGAAGTGATTTGTGACATCGAAACTGACAAAGTGGTTTTAGAAGTTGTTGCTCCTGCAGATGGTACTTTAAGTGCAATCATCAAAGCTGAAGGCGATACTGTTCTTTCTGACGAAGTGATCGCTCAGTTTGAAGCCGGTGCTGTTTCTGGCGCTGCTCAAACTCAAGCAGTGCAAAGCGCTGAGACTGTTGAATCTGCATCTGCACAAACTCAGGCGGGTAATGCACCTGTTGTTGAGCGTGCTCAACCAGTTCAAGATCAAGCACCTGCAGTGCGCAAAGCATTAACGGAATCTGGTGTTAACCCAGCTGACGTACAAGGCACTGGCCGTGGTGGTCGTATCACTAAAGAAGATGTGGTAAGTCATGCAGCTAAACCTGCTGCCGCTGCTGTAGCGCCTTTAAGCGTAGCAGTCGGTGAGCGTGTTGAAAAACGTGTTCCAATGACTCGTCTTCGTAAGCGTGTTGCTGAACGTCTACTTGCTGCGACTCAAGAAACAGCAATGTTAACGACGTTTAACGAAGTAAACATGAAGCCAATCATGGAAATGCGTGCACAATACAAAGATGCATTTGAAAAACGCCATGGTGCTCGTTTAGGCTTTATGTCTTTCTTTGTTAAAGCTGCGACTGAAGCACTTAAGCGTTACCCAGCTGTAAATGCGTCAATTGATGGCGAAGACATCGTTTATCACGGTTACTACGACATCGGTGTAGCGGTTTCTTCTGACCGTGGTCTAGTGGTTCCTGTATTACGTGATACAGACCGTATGAACTACGCTGAAGTTGAAAATGGCATTCGTGACTACGCTTACAAAGCACGTGACGGTAAACTTGGCATTGAAGACATGACTGGTGGTACGTTCACAATCACCAACGGTGGTACTTTCGGTTCATTGTTATCTACACCAATTTTAAACACGCCACAAACGGCTATTTTGGGTATGCACAAGATCCAAGAGCGTCCAATGGCAGTGAATGGTCAAGTTGAAATCTTACCAATGATGTATCTAGCACTTTCTTATGACCACCGTCTAATCGATGGTAAAGAAGCGGTTGGTTTCTTGGTAACGATCAAAGAATTGCTAGAAGAACCAGCAAAACTTATTCTTGACCTTTAATTTCTGACCATAAAATATTAAAGCCGAGTTAGGGTGATCCTCTAACTTGGCCTTTGGAGATAAAAATGTCTCAGCAATTTGATCTTGTTGTGATTGGCGGTGGCCCAGGTGGTTATGAAGCAGCGATTCGTGCTGCACAGCTTGGCTTTAAAGTTGCGTGTATTGAAAAACGTATTCATAAAGGCAAACCATCTTTAGGCGGTACTTGCTTAAACGTGGGTTGTATCCCATCTAAAGCATTACTTGATTCTTCTCACCGTTATGAAGACACCGTTCACCACTTGGCTGATCATGGTATTACAACGGGTGAAGTGAACTTTGACCTTGCGAAACTTCTTGCTCGTAAAGACAAAGTAGTCGATAACCTAACTGGTGGTGTTGCTCAGTTACTTAAAGGTAACGGCATTGAATGGTTACAAGGTACAGGTAAACTACTTGCTGGCAAAAAAGTTGAATTCACGCCATTCGAAGGTGAAGTTCAAGTTTTAGAACCTAAATACGTGATTCTTGCAACGGGTTCTGTGCCAGTGAACATCCCTGTTGCTCCTGTAGATCAAGACCTGATTGTTGATTCAACTGGCGCGCTTGAATTCCCTGAAGTACCTAAGCGTTTAGGTGTGATCGGTGCAGGTGTGATTGGTCTTGAATTGGGCTCAGTATGGCGTCGTTTAGGTGCAGAAGTTGTGGTATTTGAAGCAATGGATGCTTTCTTGCCAATGGCAGACAAAGCTCTTGCGAAAGAATTCCAAAAACTGCTTACTAAACAAGGTCTTGATATCCGTGTTGGTGCGAAAGTTTCTGGCACGGAAATTAACGGTCGTGAAGTGACAGTTAAATATACCCAAGGTGGTGAAGACAAAGCACAAACTTTTGACAAGTTAATCGTTTGTGTGGGGCGTAAAGCCTATGCTGAAGGTCTATTGGCTGAAGATTCAGGCATTAAATTGACTGAACGTGGTTTAGTTGAAGTAAATGATTGGTGTGCAACTTCTGTTGAAGGTGTATATGCGATCGGTGACTTGGTTCGTGGTCCAATGCTTGCCCATAAAGCTATGGAAGAAGGCGTGATGGTGGCTGAACGTATGCATGGCCATGCTGCGCAAATCAACTACGACACCATCATTTCAGTAATCTATACTCACCCTGAAGCAGCATGGGTTGGTTTGACAGAAGAAGCAGCAAAAGAAAAAGGCCACGAAGTGAAAACTGGTCAATTCCCATTTGCTGTGAATGGTCGTGCACTTGCTGCGAATGAAGCGGCTGGTTTTGTGAAGTTTGTTGCTGATGCGAAAACTGACCGTCTGTTAGGTATGCATGTGATTGGCCCAGGTGCTTCTGACATCGTACACCAAGGCATGATCGCACTTGAGTTTGTATCAAGTGTTGAAGACTTACAGTTGATGACGTTTGGTCACCCAACTTACTCTGAAGTGGTACATGAAGCTGCACTGGCAGTAGACGGCCGCGCGATTCACGCGATCCAGCGTAAGCGCAAGTAAGAGAAACTCAAAAAAAAGAGCGGTTTATACCGCTCTTTTTTATTTTGAGTTGTTGTAATTGTTTGAATAATCCTCTAAAAATAACGATAAAGCTATTAAATAAATACCAATATGCAAGACGATGGATGTTTAAGTATTGGTAACTACATAACAAAGCGACAAGTAAAAAAAAGGTACCTTCATGAATCTGCACGAATATCAGGCCAAAGCCCTGCTTAAAAAATATGGAATGCCAGTGCAACAAGGCATTATCGCCAATACGCCGAAAGAAGCTGTCCATGCTTATGAACAATTGGGACATAAATTTGCAGTAGTGAAAGCTCAGGTCCATGCGGGTGGACGTGGTAAGGCAGGTGGAGTAAAAGTTGTAAGTTCCAAAGACGAAGTCTTTGATGTGGCAAAGTCATTGATCGGTAACCGCTTAGTGACCTATCAAACCGATGCCCATGGCCAGCCTGTTAATAGCATCTTGATTTGTGAAGATGTTTATCCCGTAGAGCGCGAACTTTATCTTGGTGCAGTGGTAGACCGTTCTACACGTCGTATTACTTTTATGGTTTCTACGGAAGGTGGCGTAGAGATCGAAAAGGTCGCCGAAGAGACGCCAGAAAAAATTTTAAAGGTGAGCATCGATCCTTTAGTGGGCTTGTTGCCGTTTCAGGCGCGGGATTTAGCCTTTTCCTTAGGTTTAAAAGATAAGCAAGTGAATCAGTTTGTTAAAGTCATGACCAGTGCTTATCAAGCCTTTGTTGAGAATGATTTTGCACTGTTCGAAATTAATCCGCTCTCGATCCGGGAAAATGGTGACATCTTATGTGTGGACGCCAAAATCGGGATTGACTCTAATGCCTTGTATCGTTTGCCAGAAATTATTGAGTTGCGTGATAAGTCACAAGAAAATGATCGAGAACTTAAAGCATCAGAGTTTGATCTGAACTATGTTGCACTCGAAGGTAATATTGGTTGTATGGTCAATGGTGCGGGCTTAGCGATGGCGACCATGGACATTATCAAGCTTTATGGTGGACAACCTGCAAACTTTTTGGATGTGGGTGGGGGAGCAACGAAACAACGTGTGATTGAGGCATTTAAAATCATTTTATCGGATCACTCAGTACAAGCGGTGCTGATCAATATTTTTGGTGGTATTGTCCGTTGTGACATGATTGCTGAGGCGATTATTGCTGCCGTACAGGAAGTGAATGTGACCATCCCTGTGGTGGTACGTTTGGAAGGGAATAATGCTGAATTAGGCGCTAAATTGTTGGATGAATCCGGATTGACGCTCATCTCTGCACAAGGCTTAGCAGATGCAGCAGAAAAAGTCGTAGCGGCAGTTAAGGCATAAGGAGATCAATCATGAGCGTACTGATTAATAAAGACACGAAGGTTTTGGTTCAAGGCTTCACTGGAAAAAATGGGACTTTCCATTCCGAACAGGCTATCGCGTATGGTACCAAAGTAGTCGGCGGGGTCACTCCGGGTAAAGGTGGTCACTTACATTTAGGATTGCCTGTATTTAACTCGATGAAAGAAGCTGTTCGAGAAACTGCTGCAGATGCATCCGTAATTTATGTTCCTGCCCCTTTTGTTCTGGATTCGATTGTCGAAGCAGTTGATGCAGGTATTGGCCTGATCGTGGTGAT
The DNA here is from genome assembly GCF_035916735.1 of Acinetobacter minutum. Lineage (NCBI taxonomy): Bacteria > Pseudomonadati > Pseudomonadota > Gammaproteobacteria > Moraxellales > Moraxellaceae > Acinetobacter > Acinetobacter minutum. Next base: position 27,842 of record NZ_JAQIHG010000010.1, on the reverse strand, counting down.
TACTGAGGGTGTACCGACCCTGGATATGTTGAAGGCCAAGCGTTATCTGGAAACCAATGGCAATGGCACACGTTTAGTTGGACCAAACTGTCCAGGCGTGATTACACCGGGCGAATGTAAAATTGGCATTATGCCAGGGCATATTCATCAGCCGGGTCGAGTTGGAATCATATCCCGTTCGGGTACTCTAACCTATGAAGCTGTCTCACAAACGACCAAATTGGGTTTAGGGCAATCGACTTGTATTGGTATTGGGGGAGATCCTATTCCGGGAATGAACCAGATTGATGCGCTAAAACTATTCCAAAATGATCCAGACACTGATGCCATCATCATGATCGGTGAGATTGGTGGAACTGCGGAAGAAGAAGCTGCAGAGTTTATCCAATCAGAAGTGACCAAGCCGGTCGTTGGGTATATTGCGGGAGTAACAGCACCTAAAGGCAAGCGCATGGGGCATGCGGGTGCAATAATTTCTGGGGGAAAAGGCACGGCAGAAGAAAAATTTGCCGCTTTTGAGAGAGCAGGAATTGCTTATACTCGTAGTCCAGCTGAAATTGGATCGGCCATGTTACAAGTGATGAAGCAAAAAGGTCTGGTTTAAAGTAGTTGCTTTATAAAGCTCCCTCGGGAGCTTTTATATTTCCTGATAACTTGTAATAAACGCGCTTTACAGAAACATAAATTTTAGATAAAAAAATACGCAATGATTGGGGTGATCATTGCGTAGAACAACGAATCTGCTTTCACAGATCGGTTAAGGAGAAATGTCATTCGCTCAGAAGAGTTCCTGAACATGTAATTATCATAAGCTGAGTTGAGACCTCGTTCATGATGCTTCAGGTAAGTAAGTGTTAATTCGTGTTAAATGCTGCTTAGTATTGTAATTTTCTCGGATTTTTTAGTTTTAGTGATCCGTTTCGTTCACTCAAGCTTGTATCTGTTGTGCTTTGAAGAGATAAGCAAAGCTTTCTCTGTAAGGCTGTGTCACAATAGAGTGAGTTAAAATTTGCTGTGGAAACATTATGTCATCGCTATCAGTGCAAGAGCATCTTCACCAACTTAAGCAGGTAGATTTAACTGCAGAGCCCAATAAGCTGATTCGCGAAGGAGGTAAGCAGGGGCGTCAAGAGGCACACAAAAATGCTTTGGTGGCGCTGCATCAGGCATTTGAGCAGAATTTTGTTGAAGCTGTGTGTTTAGCTTTGGGCTTAAATGAGGCACAGGCTAAAAAGATCCGTTATAAAAAAGACCGGGTCCGGATTTTAAAAGCTAAAGGAATTGACTATCTTGCAGTAGATGGGGCTGAAACGGCACAAGTCTTGTCGCAGATTGCTCAAGCGATTAGTCGCGAAGATGCAATCGTAACGCATGATTTGCATGATATTTTCCCTTTCTGGAAAGAAGGCTGGCCGATGGTTCAGTTTGACAATGCTTATAAAATTCTGGCGGAAGATATCACTATTCATTATCAGATGATGTTAGATAGACTGCTGGATGAAACTGCATAAAAGAGCCTTCGGGCTCTTTTTTTATTGAGTAGCATTGCCAGAATTTTACTTTAGATCATCTCTAGCGATTATCTTTTGGATGAATAGATCATTGGGTATTGGCTGAATCAGTCTCTATTAGGCGTTGATTTTCATCAAATAGACGAGTGACAAGGAGTTGGTCAATTTTGAAATGATCGACATCGACTACTTCAAATTTATAGTTGCTATACACGACCGTATCTGCCGGACGGGGAATTTTACGCAGCTGATACATCATAAAACCGGCCAGGGTCTCATAGTTTTCATCATCTGGCATTTCATCAATTTCGAGGGCATGTTTGAGGTCTTCAATTGGTGTACTGCCATCAATCAGCCAAGAATTGCTATCTCGTTTAATGATCTGCTGTTCTTCTTCAATCTGAACGACCCAATCGCCCATCACAGTAATCATGATATCGGATAAGGTAATGACACCGACGACGAGGGCATATTCGTTAATCACCACCGCGAATTTTTCCTTGGTAGAGCGAAAACGGTCCAGTAATTCGGACAACGTTAAGGTGTCAGGAATAGTCAGTACAGTACGAATGGTACTTTCATTTAATTGTAGCAGGGACTGATTGTTTAAAATTCTCACCAAAATATCTTTGGCATCGACATAGCCAATCACCTGATCAATGGTTTCGTTACATACCACAAATTTGGAATAGGGATATTCAGCCAATTTTTGTCGAATACTGGCCTCTGACTCTTTTAATGTAAAGAATACAACATTTTCACGTGTGGTCATGCTTGAAGGAACTGTACGTTCTTCTAGTTCAAAAACGTTTTCGATAAAGTGATGTTCTTGTTTCTGTAACACACCAGCCTGTGCACCAGCATCCATGACTGCCGAGATATCATCGAAAGTAATATTGTCTTCGCGAGTAGTATTGACCTTAAACAAACGGAAAAGGATGTTGGCTATCGCATTGATAAACCAAGCCAGTGGTTTACAAACTTTGATAAACACCTGGATGGGGTTAATCACGCTCACGGCAATTCGTTCGGGGGCAATCATGGCCAAGCGTTTCGGCATCAAGTCGGCGAACAAAATAAACAATGAGGTGACAAAGGTGAAAGATAAGCTGAAGCCAATGGTTTCAGCCCATGGACCTTGATAAAAACCTTGGACGATACTGACAAAATAGGGGCGGAAAGCTGCTTCACCTAAAATACCACCGAGAATTGCAATTGCATTCAGGCCAATTTGAGAGGCAGCAAAAAAATCGGCAGAATTTTCCTGAAGGTCCAAGACTTTCTGTGCACGTTCTTCACCCGATTCAGCGAGGATTTTAAGTTTTACTTTGCGTGCGCCTGCTAAGGCAATTTCAGTGAGAGAAAGAAAGCCTGCCCCAATAATGAGTAAGACGATAATAAGAAAATTTTGAAAGAGACTCACAATTCACCTGTGGTTCGTCATTATTTTGGAATCATTTTTTAGATAAAGGCTTAGGAAACAGATCATTTCCTAAGCTTAGTATAAGCATGAAGTGAGATTATTTTAACAGGTGGTGTGCCTTAGTACTGTGAAAATTGTGAATTGTTCAGTAGGAATTCACGATTTTCTTCCTCGATCATCTGCCGAGCGACATATAAAATGAGCTGACGTAACCAGCGATGCGCAGGATGATGATGCAGCAGCGGACACCAAGCCATTTTTAATTCAAACTCAGGAATATAAAACGGAGGATCCTTAATCATCAAATTCTGGTTCTTGGCTTGTAAGCGGGCAATTCGTGTGGGTAGGGTCGCTATCAGATCAACATTTGAGGCCAATAAGCCTGGCATTTGATAATGACGGGTAAAAACGGAAATTTTACGCTTCTGGCCAATCCGTTCGAGTGCCTGGTCAATCCAACCCAAACCGGCTTGTTTTTCAGGATTAACCCCAAAACCAACCCCCATCCCTGTTTTAGAGACCCAGATGTGTTGGGCATCTAGATAACTTTTCAAGTTGAGGTTATTCACTGCAGGGTGTTTGTTGTTGAGCAGGCAAGAAAAACTGTCGCGCCAAACCAAAACTTGGTGGAAGCTCTGTGGTATTTCGTTAAAACGGTTGATTGCTAAGTCCACTTTACCCTGTTCCATATCACGATAGGACACGTCACTTGGGGTTAAAAAGTCCAGCACAACATTTGGGGCTTCAGAACGCAAAGCCTTAACTAGACGCGGAACTAAGGTTGCTTCTGCATAGTCCGAAGTCATGATACGGAACACGCGGTTGCTGGTATATGGTCTAAATTCTGTGCGTGGCTCCAGAATCATTGAGAGATCAGAAAGTGCATCGCGAATCCGTGGCTGTAGTTCCAAGGCACGTTCAGTTGGTGTCATGCCTTCGGATGAGCGGATCAATAACGGATCATTAAATAGATTACGCAAACGGCGTAAAATATTACTCATAGCCGGTTGTGTCACACCGAGTTGTTCTGCAGCACGAGTGACATTTTTTTCACGAAGAAGGACATCAAGATAAATTAATAGGTTGAGATCGACCCGCTCCAGATTCATAAAAAAAATACCGAGAATAAAATCGTGAAATTATGTCGAATTATGCCACAGTTCCACAAGCTTGTGTAAGAGCACCAAGAAAAAACCGTGCTTATTTCATTGAAAATACTACTTAGGGAAGTGGAGCGCAGGTAGAGAGGTGAGGCGTGAAACCCAACTTGTTTTTTATGATCTACAGCATGTTTATTCTAACGGAGATTGTGAACTAAAATTCAGAGAATGCATGATTATTGGCGAATATTTGTTCGTATGGATAAGGTAAGATATATAGTTTTTGATTATTAAATAGGCGTTTGAAAAGACTTTAGAGGCTGTGAAAAGACCTTAATTTTCCCTGTTCAACGTTAGAAAAAAGGTTTTTTCTAGCAGACAAGACTTAAGTCTAATGAGGAAAAAAACAGCAAAATGTTGAAATTGTAAACAAAGATTTATTTAACTATATTTAATAAAAACAAATACTTGTTTAATTTTATTTGAATTATTATAAGACTTTGATCTACATATTTTTTCAAGAAATACCGAGAATCATCGGAGAATATTGGATAAAAAAAAATAACCCATCTAAGCTGTGATTATCGTAACGAAGCGCTCTAAATCTGAACAAATAATACCGAGCACGATTTAGTCCTTCGCTTGATCAAAATCCTAATTCTATACAGGAAAATATCATGACTACATACCAAACAGCGATTGATGCAATCCGCGAATTAAAAGCAAAATTCGGCAACACTTGGGCAGACATCAGTCCTGAAGATGCTGCACGTATGCAAATGCAAAACCGTTTCAAAACTGGTTTAGACATTGCTAAATATACAGCTGCGATTATGCGTCGTGATATGGCTGAATATGATGCTGATTCTAGCAAATATACTCAATCATTGGGTTGCTGGCACGGTTTCATCGCGCAACAAAAAATGATCGCGAACAAAAAATACTTCGGTACGACTAGCAAGCGTTATATCTACCTTTCTGGTTGGATGGTTGCTGCTCTTCGTTCAGAATTCGGTCCTCTTCCTGACCAATCTATGCACGAAAAAACTTCTGTTCCTGCATTGATCGAAGAAATCTACACCTTCTTACGTCAAGCTGACGCGAAAGAATTAAACGACTTGTTCCGTGCATTGAAAAAAGCACAAGAAGCTGGCGACACTGCTAAAGCAGCTGAAATTACTTCACAAATCGACAACTTCCAAACTCACGTTGTGCCAATCATTGCGGACATCGATGCTGGTTTTGGTAACGAAGAAGCGACTTACTTGCTTGCGAAGAAAATGATCGAAGCGGGTGCTTGTGCACTACAAATCGAAAACCAAGTATCTGACGCGAAACAATGTGGTCACCAAGCGGGTAAAGTAACTGTTCCACACGAAGACTTCATCGCTAAAATCCATGCATTACGCTACGCGTTCTTAGAAATGGGTCTTGAAGACGGTATCATCGTTGCACGTACTGACTCTGAAGGCGCTGACTTGACTCAAAAAATCCCAGTGGTTAAAGAGCCAGGCGACATCGCTTCTCAATACATCAGCTACTTAGACACTCAAGAAATTGATATCTCTGAAGCAACTGAAGACGAAATCTTAATTAAACGTGATGGTAAGTTACACCGTCCTAAGCGTTTAGCGTCTGGCTTGTATCAGTTCCGTGAAGGCACTCAAATCGACCGCGTTGTACTTGACTGTATCACTAGCTTACAAAACGGTGCTGACCTGCTTTGGATCGAAACTGCAACTCCAAACGTTGAAGAAATCGCTCACATGGTGAACCGTGTACGTGAAGTTGTTCCAAATGCGAAACTTGTTTATAACAACTCTCCATCGTTCAACTGGACTTTAAACTTCCGTCAACAAGCGTATGACCGTTGGGTTGCTGAAGGTAAAGACGTATCTGCATACGACCGTGCTAAATTGATGAGCGCTGAGTACGACAACACTGAATTGGCTGCTGATGCTGATGCGAAAATCCGTACCTTCCAAGCAGATGCTTCTCGTGAAGCAGGTGTGTTCCATCACTTGATCACACTTCCGACTTACCACACTGCTGCTCTTTCTACACATGAGCTTGCACAAGGTTACTTCGGTTCTGAAGGTATGTTGGCTTATGTTGCTGGCGTACAACGTAAAGAAATCCGTGGCGGTATCGCTTGTGTGAAACACCAAGCAATGGCGGGTTCTGACATCGGTGACGACCACAAAGAAATCTTCGCTGGTGACAACGCGCTTAAAGCGGGTGACGATGCGAAAAATACAATGAACCAGTTCGCTGCTCACTAAGCATTGAATTGAATCAAAAAACCCACTCAATTGAGTGGGTTTTTTATGCTTTAAGATCAATCATATTTGGTTAAAAAAAAGAATAAAAGACCTTATTCAATTTCCAGCTTTGGATGAATCCCACCCAGTGCTTCACAAGCGGAAGTGTAGAGCTGGAATTGTTGCTGCACTACGTCACGTAAGGGTACATCGAAGAGTTCATCGCCTGCTTTATAGCTTTCAATATAAGTTTCGACTTTTTCACGACTGGCAGCCAATGACTGCTGGTAAAAACTATTGAGTGGACTGTGTTGCATTTGCAAAGTTTCGATATTGTGGCATTGAAATTGTTGCAGCAATTTTTCTGCTTGTTGAATTTCGCTAGAACCACCAAGTGCACAAGCACTGAGTAAGAGGCTAAGGCTTAAGCCAGAAATCATTTTTGTCATATTATTTGTTGGGAGGAGTGGATAAATCATGGTATTGAGTTGATGCAGTTTTATCAGTTTAGTCTTTGGCTAAAGCCATGCCATTTTATGCATTTATAGTTTAGCCTAAATGAATGGTATAAATTTTTAATTTGATATAAATCACATAAAATTAATTAAAAGTTGATTTATATCACATTCTTTTGGTACAGACCCGCACGTACGCTGCCTGCTTTACTACTTTTGATCTGCTGCCAAGAATTAGGTAAAACGATTTGATCTAACTCACGATCAGCTTCCACATAAATCAGCCCATTTGGGGCAATAAGAGGATCTGTTAATCTCGCTAATTCTTGCCATAGATCTAAGCTATAAGGTGGATCAAGAAAGACCAGATCAAAAGATCCAGTTAATTCCTTCAATGCCTGCTGTGCTGTAGCCGTTTTGAGTTGGCAGTTTTCTGCCTGTAACAGTTGAATATTGGCTTTCAAGATCTTGGCTTGTGCAGGGTGTGGTTCAATCATCAGTACAGATACGGCACCTCGAGACAGTGCCTCAAAACTTAAAGCTCCTGAACCCGCACAGAGATCAAGGACACGAGCATTTTGGATATCCCACATCAGCCAGTTAAATAAAGTTTCCCGTACACGGTCAGGCGTTGGGCGTAAACCTTCAATGCTGGCGAATGGTAACTGGCGGCGTTTCCATGTCCCACCGATAATACGAAGCTGATTTTTCATTTATTCGGTAATCTCACTACTAGCAGGTGAAGTCGCTTGTGGCTTTGTTTCAGGTTTGCTCTGGTTAGGATTGGCTTTGGGATCCGCTTGCAGGATGCCAGCTCCACTTGGTAATTCACCTGGCTTGATTCCTGCTGTCATTAGACCACCACTGACTTGATGCGCAGCAGGGCGAATTGGATTTTTTTGACGCTTGAGTAACCAGTAATCGAAAATTGGACGTGACAGTTGAGCTGCTGAGCCACCATGGCGACCATTTTCCCAAATAACCGCAATCACGATTTCTGGTTTTTCTGCTGGTGCAAATCCTATAAATAATGCATGGTCAAGTTGGCGCTCAGTGAGCAGAGCTTCATTATATTTTTTGCCTTGGGCAATACTTTTTACCTGAGCGGTACCGGTTTTGCCCGCAATTTGATATTGCAAGCCGCCTTTAATACCGCGTGCAGTACCGGATTCAATCACGTCAACCATTGCACTGCGCATATTGATCCAATCCTGTTCGGTACCATTGAACTGGATGCGACCATCAGGCGCATTCAAGACCTTATGGACTTTGGCACCATGCGAAGCTCTTAATACATGCGGGGTAACATGTGCACCGTGATTGGCGGTAATCGCGGTGGCCATAGCTAATTGTAGGGGTGTTGCAGTAAATGCACCTTGGCCGATACTGACCGAGATGGTTTCACCTTTCATCCATTTACTTTTGCGGGTGCGCATTTTCCATTCAGGATTTGGATAGAGTCCGTCGCTCTCACTAGGTAAATCGACTCCGGTTTTTTGGCCAAAACCAAACTGACGCATCCAGATATTCATTTTCTCGATACCCATCTGGAAGGAAAGGGTATAAAAATAGGTATCACAGGATTCTACAATCGAACGGTGCATATTCACCACACCATGACCGCCTTTGCGCCAGTCACGGAATTTATGCGAATCTCCAGGTAAATGGAAATAGCCCGGATCAGAAATGGCAGTGTTCCAGTCTACTAAGCCATAATGAATACCGCCTAAAGCAGCCATGGGTTTGATGGTCGATCCTGGAGGATAGACCCCTTGTACCGCACGGTTGTACAGTGGCTGATCCAGATTGTCACGTAATGCACTATAGTCGGTATGATTAATCCCGGTTACAAACAGATTTGGGTTAAAACTTGGGCTGGAAACCAACGCCAAAATTTCACCGGTTCGTGGATCCATCGCGACAATCGCACCACGGCGATCTGCCAACTGCTCGGCAGCGACGACTTGTAAACCATAATCAATTGATAAATATAAATCATTCCCTCGAATGGGTTCTTTACGGCCTAAATGGCGGAGCACATTGCCATGGGCATCGGCTTCAATCGATTCATTGCCTGGTACCCCGTGGAGTAAATCTTCATACGATTTTTCCACACCAATCTTACCGATCAGGTTAGTGCCTGCATATAAATCTGGGTCAATTTTTGCCAATTCCCGGTCGTTGATCCGTCCCACATAGCCGACAACATGGGCAAACAGATCACCGTGTGGATAGTAGCGGGTCATTTGGGTATCAATTTTGACACCCGGAAATTCATGCTTGATTTCACTGAAGCGTGCAATATCCGTTTCGGTCAAATTCAGTTTGATAGACACACGCTCGGTTTTACGTGCTGTCTTGATTCGACTGCGGAAGCGTTGAATATCTTCTTCATTCAGGCTGAGGATGGGGGTCAGCCGTTTGATGGTGCCTTCGATATCTTCGACATCGGCCTTGCTCAGTGTTGCAGAAAAGACAGGATAATTATCTGCCAATAACACGCCGTTGCGGTCATAAATATAGCCACGGGCGGGTGGCAATGGTTGTAGACGAATACGGTTCTTATCTGAAGCGGTAGTAAATTCGTCATAATGCACAATTTGCAGATATGCATAGCGTGCCAACAAGAGTGACAGGAAGAATGCCACCAGACCAATCGCGAAAAAAATTCGACCACGGTAGATGCGCTTTTCTTGCTGTACGTTTTTGAGAGGAAAATGCTGCTTCATACGCGATCGACTTTTAATCCAGAACAACGGGGGAGAGCTTTAAAGGGCAACTATTTTAACCCAGGATTGAGGTCTCGCACGCATCTTTTTCCCATAAAGCTGTAATTTATTGCCGCTATACTTTGACTTGTGGAATACTAAAAATCCGCCGTGTGATCTATAAGCCCTTAGTGAATTCTGTTACAGTCAGCGCAATGATGCTCTTCATGATTGGGTATCCATTCCTTGAAACCAAGGTGTAACGATAGAAAAACAGAAATATTGTCCGGTTCGCGTAGTATTCGCAGATTGCCGGATATCTGGATAGAACACATGAATTATGTAACCATATCAATGACCCAGCCAGGTTTAACGTCACTGACGTTCATTGAGTGCAAGTGAAAGAGTCGAGCAGGATTGGGTGACTTTGCTTGCAATCTGCTTTTCTAAAAACAGAATATGTCGATGATGATAGATCAAGATCTTCATATTTCATGGTTGCTGTTCTTTGTTGAATGTTTGAGATGGTAGAGCGATCCAGATGATGTCTATATATGAACCGGAAAAATCTGTTTATGCAGAGATAAAATCGAGAGTGGTGCATGTTTGAGTACGTAAGTGCAGTGTGGCAAAGCTTTCTGAATCGCCCGGATTTATGGGCGGTGCTGAGTATTATTCCTGTCACCGCATTTGTTACTTGGGCACATGTCTGGATGGCACTCAAAATGGTGTTTTATCCAATCCACTTCTGGGGTTTTCATCTGGGGTCTATTCCCGTGGGCTGGCAGGGGATTGTGCCACGCAAAGCTGGACGAATTTCAGGGATTATCACCGACAATACGTTGTCTAAATTGGGTTCGCTGCATGAATTTTTGCAGGCGATGGATCCTGAAGATATGGCACGCATTATCGGGGAGCAAGTGGGGTTTGAATTAGAGCACCTGATTGATGAGGTGATGGTCGACCGTAATGCTGTCTTGTGGGAAAATTTGCCTTATTCGATCAAGCGCCGTATCTATGCACAGGCCCATAAACAGCTGCCAGACGTGTTAAAAGATCTGGTTCTCGAATTATCAGTGAACGTTGAATCACTGGTCGATATGCGCGAAATGGTAGTCCGCCAGATGGAAAATGACCGCCGTTTGATGGTGCGCATGTTCCTTAAGGTTGGGCGTAAAGAAATCAATTTTATCTGGCATATTAGTGCCCTGATCGGGATGTTTTTTGGCATATTCCAGATGATCGTCTGGTTTGTTGTGCCATGGCACTGGACGGTTCCGTTCTGGGCATCGATCTGGGGCTTTTTGACCAACTGGATCGCGATCTGGATGGTCTTTAATCCGATCGAACCTCATCCGGTCCGTTATCCGCAGTTTTTTAGACGAACTGAAAGTCGAAAGTTTCCTTGGATTGTCCCCGTTTTGCCACGAATCGGTTCGTATAATATTCAAGGTGCTTTTATGAAGCGTCAGGATGAAGTGTCTGATGTTTTTGCTAAAGTTGTGACTGAAGAGTTGATTACCTTGAAATCCATCATGACAGAAATGATGTATGGTGCTAAAAAGGATCGAACCCGGCGGATTATCAAGGCACATGTCAATGAAATCATGGAAACACCGCTGGTGCGTACCACCTTGCAGCTCTCTTTGGGGCCACGTGAATATGCAAAACTCAAGACAGACTTGATCGATCGCTCAATTGAAATTACGATGGTGCCTGTATGCGACCCAGCGTTTAATGCGAGCCGTGCACAGAAAATCTATCAAATGTTCAGAGATCGTATTCGCGAATTGACGCCTAGAGAGTTTCAGAATTTGTTACGCCCTGCTTTTCAGGAGGATGAATGGATTCTGATTGTGTTGGGTGGGGTGACCGGATTTTTTGCTGGTTTAATACATTTGTTTGTCGCTTTCTTATAATTAGATGCCGAAAAATGAACAATATGTGATTGTTCAGGCTTCAGGTGTCATTCATTGTTTAATAATGAGGATGTTTATTTATGCGCATTATCTTACTCGGACCACCTGGAGCAGGTAAAGGGACTCAGGCTCAGTTGATCTGTAAGCGCTACAATATCCCACAAATTTCAACCGGTGATATGCTCCGTGCTGCAATTCGTGAAGGTACTGAATTAGGCCTAAAGGCTAAAAGTGTAATGGAATCGGGTGGTCTGGTATCCGATGAGCTCATCATTGGTTTGGTCAAAGAGCGTATTGCACAGCCGGACTGCGTGAATGGCTGCATTTTCGATGGTTTCCCACGTACCATTCCACAAGCTGAAGCACTGGAAAATGAAGGCATCACGATTGATCACGTGATTGAAATTGATGTGCCAGATGAGGAAATCGTTCAACGTCTTTCTGGCCGCCGTCAGCACCCTGCATCGGGTCGTGTGTATCACATCGTTTACAACCCACCAAAAGTGGAAGGTAAAGATGATGAAACGGGTGAAGATCTGGTACAACGTCCAGATGACCAAGAAGAAACGATCCGTAAGCGTTTAGGTGCATACCATGCTGAAACTGCACAATTGGTTGGTTTCTATCAGGGCCGTGCGGCTGCAGGTGAAAATGCACCGACCTATGACAAACTGAACGGTTTACGTCCAATCGAAAATGTACAAACTGATTTGTTTGCGATTCTCGATCAAGCAAAATAAGTTTTAATATTTTGCAGATGAAAGAGTCCTAGTTAATATAGGGCTCTTTTTCTTTTTAAAGGTGAACTGTGATGAAAATAGCCATGATTGCACTAGTGATTGTTGCTCTCGCGGTGCTACTGTTTTTATTCTACATCAGCCAGAAAATGCTGCGTCAGGTGCAAAAACAGGAAGCTCAAGAAAAAGTCCAGCGGAAACCTGAGCGTCAATTACATCCTAAATTGCTCGAGCAGCAGAAAGAGAAAAAATCAGGACGTTAATCGGCATCATTGCTGATATTTTTGACCGGAATACGGGCTGCACCAAATTCAAAACGATCTGGCCAATTACATACATCACCGACCACACATTCGTGGCATTTCGGTTTGCGTGCGATACAGCAGTAACGGCCATGCAAAATCAGCCAGTGATGGGCATCCAGAATAAATTCTTTAGGAATGACCTTGACCAGGCGTTGTTCAACTTCCAGTACATTCTTACCAATCGCTAGGCCAGTACGATTGCTCAGACGAAAAATATGGGTATCGACGGCCATGGTTGGTTGGCCAAACGCCGTATTCAGCACCACGTTCGCGGTTTTACGACCTACCCCCGGCAGCGCTTCCAAATCTTTGCGGTTGTCAGGTACCTGTCCGTGATGTTGCTCTAGCAGGATCTGGCAGGTTTTGATCACGTTTTCGGCTTTGGAATTATACAGGCCAATGGTTTTAATGTAGTCCTTGAGTCCTTCAAGACCTAAATTGAGAATGGTTTGTGGGGTATTGGCTACCGGGAAGAGTTTATCCGTGGCTTTGTTGACACTGATATCGGTGGCTTGAGCCGAGAGCATGACGGCAATCAAAAGTTCAAATGGACTACTGTAATTCAGTTCCGTTTCCGGCTTAGGGCGTTGTTCGCGCAGACGTTCAAAAAACAGCTGAATCTGCTTTTTTGTCATATTTTTCACGGCCATGTCAGACTCCCTGCAAATCCGCGAGATGCTGTTGTAAGCTCATCAGTTCCTGACGTTTTTGTGGGTTTTCTCGTACGCTGAGCTGTTTTTCCAATTTCTTGATCTGTGTACGCAGCTTGGCCAGTTCAATGGTTGTCTTTGCATCAGCTGAAGGCTGGCCCAGATGTGCCGTTTCAACCAGTTCAATCGTCGGCACCACATTGACGTGCTGGGAAAATTCCGCAAAGATTTCGGTTGAAATTTCAGCACGAACAACTGGGCCTTTACGATGAAGTCGACGCTGTTCCTCACGCTGAATATGTGCGTAATAACGTCGGCGCAGATCATCCTGCTCTGCGATGCGCTGTGTTTCATCTGGTACGGGTAAGGGATCTTCCACCAGCTCAATACAGTCCACCGGGCAGGGTGGAATACATAATTCACAGCCAGTACATAGGTCGTTTAGCACACTGTGCATCAACTTGCCGCTACCAATAATCGCATCGACCGGGCAGGCATTGATACATTTGGTACAGCCAATACATTCATCTTCACGGATTAGTGCTTTCATGCGTTGTGGACGGCCATCATGCTGAATCGGCCATACGCTCGGTTCAGCAACCAGGCGAGGGCGTTGTAGTAATTTTGCCAGTTCATCTGCGACAGGCTGGCCACCCGGGATGCACTTATTCGCTTCCTCGCCTTCCGCAATGGATTTTGCATAAGGGAGACAACCATCACGATGTCCACATAACCCACATTGGGTCTGAGGTAACAGCGCATCAATTTGCTGGATGAGGGAAATGTGCGAATTCATGCCGAGAACCAGTGAAATAAAACGAGAGGATATTGCGAGAAAAAGGATATTCTATCAATAAATTTTATCATGTTTTTTAGAACTATTATTGCGCCATTATGGTTCGTTTATAGCATTATTATGGTGCGTAAATTTTCATCAGATGCACAATAAGAAAGCCAGGAATTAAGCTTAACTTATGAATTTATTTTTAAATAACATTTTGATTAATATTGTTTTATTAAAATATTTACAAAAAAGTGTTGTAGATCAAGGTTAAAAGATATTTAATATTTTGCGCCAAAATTTATCATTATTTGAAAATTTGACCAATTTTGAATCACCTTCTGCTGAGGATTAAGCGTTGAAATATAACAGCCTTAACGACTTCTTAAACTACGTGAAAGCACGTGATCCGCATCAACCAGAGTTTTTACAAGCTGTGGAAGAGGTTATGACCAGTTTGTGGCCGTTCATTGAAAAGAACCCACAATATGCTGCACATGGTTTACTTGAACGTTTGGTTGAACCAGAACGCGTGATCCAGTTCCGCGTATCTTGGGTTGATGACCAAGGTCAAACCCAGGTGAACCGTGCTTTCCGTGTGCAGTTCAACTCAGCAATTGGTCCATTCAAAGGCGGCATGCGTTTTCACCCATCCGTTAACCTGTCTATTTTGAAATTCCTGGGTTTTGAGCAAACCTTCAAGAATGCTTTGACTACTTTGCCGATGGGCGGTGGTAAAGGTGGTTCAGACTTCGATCCTAAAGGTAAATCTGAAGGCGAAATCATGCGTTTCTGCCAAGCCTTGATGATCGAATTGTATCGTCATCTGGGTTCAAATACAGATATCCCTGCGGGTGATATTGGTGTGGGTGGTCGTGAAGTCGGTTACATGGCTGGCATGATGAAGAAACTCAGCAATGACACTTCATGTGTATTCACCGGTAAAGGCATTTCATTTGGTGGTTCTTTGGCACGTCCTGAAGCGACAGGTTTTGGTACGGTGTACTTTGCTGAAGAAATGCTAAAAACTCGTAACGAAAGCTTCAAAGATAAAATTGTTGCGATTTCCGGTTCTGGTAACGTTGCTCAATACGCAGCTGAAAAAGCCATGTTCTTGGGTGCGAAAGTGGTTTCACTTTCTGATTCGAATGGTACAGTTTACATCAAAAACGGTTTAACCACTGAACTTCTTGCTGAAGTGATGGAGTTGAAAAACGTTAAACGTGGCCGTATTTCTGAATTTGCTTCTAAGCACGGTTTTGAATACCTCGAAGGTCAACGTCCATGGGGTATCAAATGTGATATCGCGTTACCATGTGCGACACAAAATGAGCTGGATGGCGAAGATGCTGATAAATTGTTGGCGAATGGCGTGATCTGTGTGGCTGAAGGTGCCAATATGCCATCAACCCTTGAAGCGGTTGAGAAGTTTATTGCTGCGAAAATTCTCTATGCACCAGGTAAAGCATCTAACGCGGGTGGTGTTGCGACTTCTGGCTTAGAAATGTCACAGAATGCGATTCGTTTGGGCTGGAGTTTTGCTGAAGTTGATGAACGTCTGCATGCGATCATGAAAGACATTCACTGCCACTGCGTAAAATACGGTACACAAGAAGACGGTACAGTGAACTATGTAGACGGCGCTAACATTGCAGGCTTCGTGAAAGTGGCTGATGCGATGCTCGCTCAAGGCGTTTATTAATTCATACCGCGTACAAGCTATAAAAAAACCGATGCACATGCATCGGTTTTTTTATGGCTGAATGATGATTACCAATCCGAACAGAGGGTATCGAGTGAAACTAAACTCCTCGTGTTTTAATCAAATCGATAAATATCCATTCCCAAGGCACCCATGGTAAAACTGCTATGCACCAGGCTAAAGCGTGGTCCAGTACCCATTGCAAAAAACAGTGGTGCAAAATGTTCAAGGGTCGGATGGTTGCGTTGTAGATAAGGCAGGCTTGGCCAGTCCAATACCGCCTCAAAATCACTATGGCTGAGTTTACGAACCACTTCATTGCGGAACGTTGAGGCCCAATGTGGCACATCGCTGTGTTGACCTTGCCAGGAGAGTTCTGCCAGATTATGGGTAATGCTACCTGAACCGATTAGCAGGATTTGCTGTTCTCGCAGGGGAGCCAAGGTTTGCCCAATCCGGTAAATTTCCTGTGCACTCATCGACATGGGCAGGGAAATTTCCAGAACCGGAATATCAGCTTCAGGATACATATGTAATAACGGCATCCACACCCCATGATCGCGTGGACGGGTGCTATGTGCATGTGCATTAAAACCGGCTTCGGCTAAACGTTGTAGAATTTCTTCTGCCAGTACCGGATGCCCCGGAGCGGGATAGCGTAACTGATAGAGTTCAGCAGGAAAGCCGCGAAAGTCATGCCATGTTTCCGGACGAGTCGCCGTGCTGACTTCGAGGGCCTCACTTTCCCAGTGCGCCGACATGACAATAATGGCGTGTGGTTTAGGAAGATTCAGACTGAGCCGTTGTAGTGCAGGGCCCACTTGTTCCGGATGAATAGCCAACATTGGTGAGCCATGTGAAACAAAAAGGCCAGGTAAAGTTTGCATATTCATGGGAGAAACCTTGCAATGAAAGCGATATTGCCATGATGCCAAACATTCGCTAGGGCTGAAAAGCACGATTGCTTCAACATATTGTTGCAATACTGCAACGCTGTACAGCGAGGGTCAGGCACGGTGATACGGATGATTATGGTTAATACTCATGGCACGATACAGCTGCTCGATCAGCATGACACGCACCAATGGATGGGGCAGGGTCAATTTGGATAGTGACCAGTGCCAAGCTGCTGCTTGACGGACTTGATCGGAGAGACCATCAGGGCCACCAATCGCGAGGGCAATATCATTGCCTTCCAGCATCCAGTTCTTCATGGTTTCGGCCAATTTTTCGGTACTGAGTTCACGGCCACCCACTTCCAGTGCAATCAGGGTTTCATTGGGTTTTAGTGCATTTAAAATACTTTCACCTTCTGACTGGCAATATTTCAGAATATCCGCTTCAGAATCATTTTTTCCGCGTTTAGCCATGGGAAGCTCAATGACCTGGGTTTGCACAAAAGGCTGAATACGTTTGAAATAATCTTCAAACCCGGTCAGTACCCAGGCAGGCATTTTTTGGCCAATGGTCAGAATCCGAATTTTCATAATTACTGGTCGCCGTGAATTTTCAGCATTATAACGAGCATTGCAGATAGATCGCTACGGGAGGGGAATTTGATGATTTAAAAAACATCATTAACATCAATGAGGGAATACATAAGATAAAAAAACGCAGTCCTTCAAGGGGGAATCCGGACTGCGAAAAAGACCATCTGTCTGGAGATACAGATGGCCATACGATTCGGCAATCAAATCATGATGAAACCAATCGCATATAAAAATAAAATGAGGTGTGTGTCGCATTTTTCAAGTTGTCTTTACAAAAAAAGAGAGCCGGAGCTCTCTTTTTTTGATTGCACACTTCAATTAATGACGTGCCACTTTAGACTCTTCTACCGGTTTGACAATCGGTGTTTTTGCCAACGGTTTTGGTGCGCTGATTAAAGCCAGCGGCAAGATTTCATCAATGCTGCGTACGGCTTTAATTTCCAGCCCCTCTTTTACATTCTCTGGGATTTCTGCCAGGTCACGCACGTTTTCCTGAGGGATAAACACCAGTTTAATACCACCGCGATGGGCTGCCAGAAGTTTCTCTTTTAAACCGCCGATGCGCATTGCACGACCACGCAAGCTGGTTTCACCGGTCATGGCGATGTCTGGACGTACCGGAATTCCAGTAAATGCAGAGACCAGAGCAGTCGTCAGTGCCAAACCTGCTGATGGACCATCTTTGGGTGTTGCACCTTCCGGTAAATGCACATGCACATCCGTTTCGGCAAACACGGAAGATTCAATGCCCAGACTGTCTGCGCGTGTACGCACGACGGTCATTGCGGCCTTGATCGATTCCTGCATCACATCACCGAGTGAACCGGTGGTGATGAAAGAGCCTTTCCCTTTCATGGTTGCCACTTCAATAGTGAGCAGTTCACCACCGACTGACGTCCACGCCAAACCATTAACGCGACCGACTTCAGCTTCTTCTTCCACCATGCCGTAATCGAACTTTTGCGGGCCCAAATAATCTGGCAATGTTGCTTCAGTGACTTCAACATGCAGGTTTTTCGCTTTCGAGCTAACTGCTTCTTTCACGACCTTGCGGGCAATTTTAGAAACTTCACGCTCCAAATTACGCACACCGGCTTCACGGGTATAACGACGTACGATGTCACGGATTGCTTCTTCATGCACGCTGAGTTCTTTACTGCGCAAGCCATTGTCTTTGATGGCTTTTGGCACTAAATAACGCTCGGCAATGTTCACTTTTTCATCTTCGGTATAACCTGGCAGACGAATCACTTCCATACGGTCCAACAATGCTTCAGGAATATTCATGCTGTTTGCGGTACAGATGAACATCACTTCAGACAGGTCAAGATCAAGGTCAAGATAGTGATCGTTGAACTTGTTGTTTTGTGATGGATCAAGTACTTCAAGCAATGCAGAAGCCGGATCGCCTCGGTAATCTTGCGCCATCTTGTCGATTTCATCGAGCAAGAACAATGGGTTTTTCACACCGACTTTAGTCAATGACTGCACGATTTTACCTGGCATCGCACCAATATAGGTACGACGGTGACCACGGATTTCCGCTTCGTCACGCACACCACCGAGGGCCATACGTACAAACTCACGGCCTGTGGCTTTCGCAATCGATGCACCTAAAGAAGTTTTACCTACCCCTGGAGGACCAACCAAGCACAGAATTGGACCACGAAGTTTTTTCACACGTGACTGTACCGCGAGGTATTCAACAATACGCTCTTTGACTTCGTCCAGACCGTAGTGATCAGCATCAAGAATTTCCTGCGCTTTATTCAGGTTGATGCTGACTTTGCTGGCCTTGTTCCATGGAGTATCCAGAATGACTTCCAGATAGTTACGCACCACGGCTGCTTCACTCGATGCCGGCTGCATGGCTTTCAGCTTGCGGAATTCTGCCTCGGCTTTTTTGCGGACATGCTCCGGCAGATCGGCTTCTGCCAGACGGCGTTCAATTTCAGCGACGTCATCTTCTGCACCGCCA
Source organism: Acinetobacter minutum (assembly GCF_035916735.1). Lineage (NCBI taxonomy): Bacteria > Pseudomonadati > Pseudomonadota > Gammaproteobacteria > Moraxellales > Moraxellaceae > Acinetobacter > Acinetobacter minutum. The sequence goes on along the minus strand of NZ_JAQIHG010000010.1, from coordinate 8,822 downwards.
TTCATATCAGACAGTTCACGCTGAATGACCTTCATCTTTTCATTGAGGAAGTATTCGCGTTGGTTTTTCTCCATCTGACGTTTTACGCTTTCATGCAGACTTTGCTCGATTTGTTGCTCTTCTGACTGCTGCAACAAATAAGTCATCAATTCTTGCAAGTGTGCTTCGAATTCGTCATGTTCCAGAAACTTCTGTTTGATATCAATATTTAATGGGACACGAGTAGCAACAAAAAACAGCAGTTGCAAAAGATCATCAATTTTATTTGCCGCAGCGACCAGTTCACGCGCATTACGTAATTTAGCTTCTGCATATTGTGCAAAGAGAACTTTCAGCTCTTGCAGACGTGTGCCGCGAGTGGCTTCATCAAGATGCATACTCATCGGGCTTAAGCTGTGCTCTGCCGTCAGGTGCGTATCAGCATCGATAATCTTGTCGAGTTTAGATCGATACAAGCCTTCGATAAGAACCTTAATACAGTTTTCATCATTTTCGTGATTCACAACTTGCACAATCTTCGCGACAGTACCGTATTGATAAAGATTGTCGTGATCAATTTCTTCTGTAAGCGAATCTTTTTGTGCAACTACAAATACTAAATTGTCACTGTTACGAGCCACATCAACTGCATTGATCGATTTTTCACGACCTACGAATAGCGCAATTTGCATATGTGGATAAACCACCACATCGCGTAACGCTAAAAGTGGTAATACACTTGGAACCTGAGGCTCTAAGGTTTGTTCATTCATAATAAGTTCAGACATGGGCACTCCTAATGAGTGACAACGGTGTTGCCATGTTTTTTATAGTGATGGGTATTTTAGAAATTACAAGGGTGAGTTTTAATAAATTGTTCAAAAATTGCTTACATGATGAAGAGTTTTATAACAATACGATTTATAAGGTTTTCTTTTTAGCGTTTAAAACGGTAACAGTTTTTTGGTGTCAATAACGCATCGACTGGCTGATCCCATACTTCGCGCGGTAAAGGGAACACGATGCGCTGAAATTCATGGGCGAGACCTAGACGAAAGGGTTGTCGAGGTGCACGGGACAGGGTTCGATCATAATAGCCGCCACCCATGCCAATACGGGTTCCTTGCATATCACACGCGAGTAATGGCATGAGTAGCATATCGAGTGTTTTGACCTGATGTCCACGAGTTGCCATCGGTTCACGCATCCCAAGGGGGTGATGGGAAAAGCGTCGGTTTTGATACTGATTCGCATTGATTCGGACCCAGACCAGATGCTGGTTCATGCTACAGATCATCGGTAAATAGACGTTTTTTTTCTGCTGAAAACAGGAGCGGATAATACGCTGGGTCGCGATCTCTCCGAAGGCATCAAGGTATACGCCAACGTTTTTAGCCTGATGAAATTCAGGTAAACGAATCAACTGTTGCCAAACCCGTTGTTCAGCCTGACGTTGCTGGAAACGGTTCACCTTTCTGCGTTGGCGGCGCAGAGTTTGACGGAGTTGCTGCAGTGAAACGCGCATGAATCTTAAATCCTGAATAAAAGGTGACCCTCATATATCCACCTCATGATAAACACGCACAAAGCGGTTTAAGACGAGTACAGACTAGAGTGGCTTATGTTTAAGCTGTTTTAAAATCGGGCAGCTACTTTCCTGAGTATTTTTACATTCGGCAATCCAGCTGGACAGACGTTTTTTTAAGGCCTGTAATTCTTCGATACGTTGATCAATTTTGGCCAGACGCTGTTCGATGACCTGACGCACCTGTGTACGGTCATCCAGTTCGAGCTGCAATAATTCCTGAATTTCATTTAACTGTAAGCCGGCATCTTTGGCTTTTTGAATAAAACTTAGGGTTTCGATGTCTTTATCATTGTAATAGCGGTAACTCTGCGTGGTTTCTGGCACCCGCATCAAACCGATACGCTGATAGTAACGGATGGTTTCCACATTTATCTGACAATGCTTTGCCAGTTTTCCAATCGTGAGCATTGACCACCTCACAAAAAAGACTTGACTCTGTACCCGAGTACGGACTTTATCTTAGCATAAACGTCATTGCAAAGGAGGAACTTCTGATGACACAACAACAAAAACCGGTCTGTTGTTCCGCAGCAAAAAATTCTGAACAAGTAATCCAGCGAGATCCCGTATGTGGGATGTCCGTTCAAGAGGACACAGCGTATTTCGTCGATTATCAAAATCAACGCTATTTATTTTGTAGCGCGAGCTGTCAACAGAAGTTTAGTCAGAGTCCGCAGCAGTATTTACAGTCTGGCGATTCCGATTCAGCGACAGCAACCAGTTGCTGTGCGTCATCAACTAAACCGAGTGTAGTGGACTCAGGTTGTGTGCGGACATCTTTAAATGCAAGTACTCCAACAGGCTGTGGTTGTGGAAGTAAATCTAAAGAAGTGTTTACGGCCATTGACCCTGTCTGTGGCATGCAGGTTAGTGACCCTGCAAAACCACAGACCGAATACCAAGGACAGACCTACTATTTTTGCAATCCAAAATGTCTGGATAAGTTTCTGGCGACTCCAGAGCAGTATGTAAAAACGACGGCAAAAAAATCTACCTGTTGTGGCGGATCAGAGAAACAGCCAACAGTGGCTGCTCGTACCTGTTGTAGCCCCCAATCTGTGCAGCAGGAAACTGTTAAAAAGTCATCTTGTTGTGGTGGGAGCCAGGATCAAGCCACAATGGCGGCTGAAATTGACCCGGTGTGTGGGATGCAGGTTGATCCCGGCACTGATTTAAAAACCAAATATCAGGGTAAAACCTACTATTTTTGTAATCCAAAATGTCTGGATAAATTTTTGGTGACTCCCGAGCAGTATGTGAAAACGACGGCAAAAAAATCCTCCTGCTGTGGCGAGTCTGACAAGCAGCCAACAGTTGCTGCTAGCACCTGTTGTAGTCCTCAATCTGTGCAGCAGCAAACTGTTAAAAAGTCATCTTGCTGTAGTGGGAGTCATGATCAAGCCACAACGACGGCTGAAATTGACCCGGTATGTGGGATGCAAGTTGATCCTAACACCGATTTAAAAACCGATTATCAGGGTAAAATCTACCATTTCTGTAATCCCTCTTGTCTGGATAAGTTTCAGCAGGATCCGGAGTTTTATCTGATTCCAGCAGATCAGCGACCTGTGCCTGAAGGTGCAGAAGACCTTTTGTATACTTGCCCAATGGATCCAGAAATTGTGCAGAAAGGTCCTGGGATTTGTCCGATTTGCGGTATGGCACTTGAGCCGATGCAACCTACTTTAGATGAAGGTCCAAACCCGGAACTTGTAGATTTCAGCCGACGTTTCTGGTGGACCTTACCTTTGAGTTTGATCGTGCTGGTGCTGGCGATGGGATCGCATCTGTATCCACTGATTCCACAGCATATGCAGCCTTGGATCGAACTGGTATTGAGCCTGCCGGTCGTTCTTTGGGCGGGATATCCGATTTTCCAGCGTTCTTGGATTTCTTATAAAACCGGTCATCTCAATATGTGGAGCCTGATCGGGGTAGGGGTATTGGCTGCTTTTCTCTATAGTCTGGTGGCAACCATTTTCCCAAGCCTGATTCCGGATGCGGCTAAAACTGGCCATGGTGTCGCAGTGTATTACGAGGCGGCTTGTACCATTGTGTCTTTGAGTTTGCTTGGGCAGGTCATGGAGCTGAAAGCACGAGCTCAGACCGCTGATTCGCTACGTGCCTTATTGCGCTTGCAGCCTGCCAAAGCCAAGCGTGTAGAGAATGGCCAGGTAGTTGATGTGCAGATTAGCCAAATTAAACAGGGCGACATTTTGCAGATTTCTTCGGGTGAGCAGGTACCACTTGATGGTATTGTTGTTGAAGGAAAAACCTACATTGATGAAGCCATGATGACGGGTGAACCGGTGCCAGTCAAAAAAGAAAAGGATGACCGGGTCATTGGAGGCACGGTCAACCAGCAAGGCAGTATCCGGATTAAAACCTCAGCGGTTGGGAATCAGACGGTCTTAGCGAAAATGATTCAAACTGTGGCAGAGGCTCAGCGTTCAAAAGCTCCTTTACAACGTCTGGCGGACGTGGTGGCAAAATATTTTGTCATTGTGGTGTTACTGATTAGTGCTATTACCTTTGCCGCCTGGATGCTGATCGGGCAGGTTGGCTTTGATTTGGCCTTAATGTGCGCCGTGGCAGTTCTGATTATTGCCTGTCCATGTGCTTTGGGATTGGCTACGCCAATGTCCGTGATGGCAACAACAGGACGTGCTGCACAAAAAGGGGTGCTGTTCAAGGATGCTGAAGCGATTGAAGCACTTAGTAAAGTCAATACACTGATCATTGATAAAACCGGTACTTTAACTGAAGGGAAACCGAGTGTGAAAGAGGTTGTTGCACTCAGTACATCCGCATCCCAACAGCAAATGCAGCAATGGATTGCATCGATTGAGCAGTATTCCACTCATCCGATTGCACAAAGCTTGACGAAACTCGCGGATCCTTCAGCTTTAATTGCGGTGAATGATTTTGAAGAAGTCACAGGCTTTGGGGTAAAAGGTACTTTACAGGGACAATTGCTCTATGTAGGCAGCCAGAAATTACTGGAACTGTTGCAATTGTCTTTAACACCTGACCTGCAACGACAACTGGATCAGTCCCGTGCTCAAGGCGATGTGGTCAGTTTTCTGGCCAGTGAACAGGAAGTGCTGGCGTATATTATTGTCTATGATGCGATTAAGCAGAATGCACAGCAAGTGATCCAGCAGTTACGCGCTGACCATATCGAAGTGATCATGGCGACGGGAGATCATCAGCAGAATGCACAATGGGTGGCTGCGGAGCTTGGAATCCAGTATGTCTATGGCAATCTGGATCCCACACAGAAACTAGATATTGTGAAAAAATATCAGCAACAAGGCCGTATTGTGGCAATGGCGGGTGATGGAATTAATGATGCACCTGCACTGGCACAGGCGAATGTTGGGATTGCCATGGGCAACGGCACGGATATTGCCAAACAGACCGCGCAGGTGACATTGGTCAAAGGGGATATTCGTGGTGTAGCGGATGCCTTGCATATGGCTAAACTCGGTGTGCGCAATATGAAACAGAATCTGGCATTTTCCTTTGTATATAATGGCTTGGGTGTTCCGATTGCTGCTGGGTTATTTTATCCCATCACCGGACTGTTGTTGACGCCGATGTTGGCAGCGTTGGCCATGTCGCTCAGCTCGCTCTCGGTCGTTATGAACGCCCTACGTTTACAAAAAGTAAAGTAACTTTCGAATCTAGCTGGAAAGAAGACTATCCCTAGAGTTTTGGCTCTGGGGATTTTTATTTGCAGACCATCGACCGTATTGTTGAATTGTTTTTTATTCTTGAATGTAGATTTGAGGGTAAAACTGCTCAGCTTTCCATCAATTTTTGGATTTCTTTCTCGAATAGCCTTCTAAACTGAGGTGGTCAAAAGACTGTAAAAAAGAGACATCAGGCTGATTCAAATTGAGCTTTACGATCCAATTTGAGCTGCTGAGGCATCGTTTGGGTTTCAGCGGGAGGCAGTTTTTTCGGGTGAATCATTCAAGTAAATGATGATCTTTCCAGAATTATAAAACCGTTCCTTGTGCCATATGACAGTACTTTGATGAAAGGTCTAATCGAGGGATGCGCTCACGCTGAGCCAAAATCATCAAGGAAAGTCCTGGCAGCATTCAATGGTTAATTGTATTGAAATGCAATGATAGCCTTCCTCAAGTGAGAATTGTATAACCTTTAGATAGTTTTTTGCGATATGAATCTACCGTTTTCTGCATGGAATACGAAAAAATGTAAGGTGATTGATGCTGTTTATAGCTAAATCTCGCAAGAAATTTTTATGAATTATTCATCCATTTAGGAGATCTTCTCCAGGAAAGTTAGAGTCTCATCAAGTAAGAAAGAATGTAAAAAATAAGAATAAATCGGGTTTACCTTATTGATTTTATAGAAATATTTATTGTTTGATTTTTCACATATAACAACGCATGAATATTAAAGAAAAAATTTAAAAAGAATTTACTTAAATGAAATTATGAGCTTAGGAAAAGAGTAAATAAGCTATTGAAAATAAATAAATTATATTGAGATATTCTTGCTCTGAAAGTGAAATTATTATTTGAATTTTATTTTTATATTGAAGGGTAGAATTGATTTTATATTGTTGTTTATTTTTATTTTGCATGGTTTTTTATTTTTAATATTGATTTAAATTTACATGTTAAAACCATAGGGTTTTTAAGGTTTTATTGATTTATGATTTTGTTGAATTTTAAAGTTTATTGGATTTGTTTTTATTAAATATATTTAATATTTTTATTATTTATTTTTAATTTAATTTTAAATGTATTTTTGTGGTTTTTAATTTTCTAATTTTTTCTTTGGTTTTGGAGTTTTTATTTAATTTTAATTTTCTGGTTGGTTTTTTTATTTTCAAAAGATGCTATTGCTTGATTTGTAAATATAATAAATTTTGTAAAACAATAATTTATAGATAAATTTAATATTTTTTTTGATTTAAAATTAATTTATTTTTAATTTTTTGTAGTAGTTAAATTGAAAATAAATATTTCGGTGTTTTATATTATTGGTTATGGGATTTGTTTTGTAAAAAATAAGCCAAAGCCCCTAATTTCCTTGTTTTTGGTGTTTTTGTTTTTGTGAACTTTTGTTTTTGTGGGTTTTGGTTTTTGATTATGGGGTTTGTGTTTTAGGTTTATTATTTATTCGAAAGGTGTTAAATAGTATTTATTATATTTCTGGTTGGGGAGTACTTGATCAGTAATGTGGGTTAAAAATAAAACATGATGATAAAGAAATAAACCTGAAAGTGCCCAGTTGAACTACCGGGCTTTTTAAGAAAAATAAGAGGGTTGGATTTATATGAATATTAAAAAAACAGCTTTGATTGCCGCGGTTGTCTTAAGTGCAATTGGCTGCACATCAACTCCGAAAAAACTGCCGTTAGAACGGTGGACAACCTTTAAACCCGTGACTGCAATTGATGCAGATACAAGTAAGCTTCCTGTGGATCGTGCTTTGGTGGTGTTTATTCGTGAACCTGGACAAATTTCAGGGCCTGCTGTGAATGTTTTTATTGATGGTGAATATCTTACTTCTTTACAGGATGGGGGATATAAAATCACGTCAGTCTGCGCAGCATATGGCAACATCGTGGCAAATTTTACTGATCCCAAAGCAGATTATTACAACATTCGCCGTCAAAAAAATGTCCAGACATTCAAGCCGGGTTCGGTCAATTTTATCAAGTTTATTCCAGGTACAAATGGACAAATCCAGTTACAGCATCTTGATGAGCAGACCACCAGAGACTTGATGCCAAAGTATCTTGAACAAATAAACACCATTTCACGTGTCGACCAGAAAAAAGTTTGTCCTCAGGTCGTCAAACAGCGTGTACCGGTTCCGTATAAAAAATATACCTTACAAACCAATGCATTATTTGCATTTGGAAAATCAGGAATCAACGACATTTTGCAAAAAGGTCGAGAAGAGGTGTATGCGGTTGCGCAAGATATTGCGAAAGACGGTGACCATATCATGCATGTGATGGTTGTAGGACATACTGATCCAGAAGGCACTAACGAGTATAACGAGCAGCTTTCTATCCATCGTGCTGAAACTGTACGTAGTCTATTGATGAGCAGTGGTATTCAGAATAAAACCATCAACATCGAAGGCCGTGGTGAGACTGAACCGCTGATTTCAGATTGTCGTGCACGCTTTCCTAAAAATAAAGTCGCGCGTGATAAATGCAACCTGCCAAATCGACGAGTTGAAGTTATCTCGTATGGTGTTAAACCCGAATAGATTTTTAATAAATACAAATAATTAAAAGAATTTGAATCATTTGAATGATTGATTCATCACGAAGAGGATGAAGCACTATGTCTACACAAACAGTTACCGTCAAAATCCATGACGCTAAAAAAGTTATTTCAACCTTTCAAGTTACCAAGACTCATGATCAGCCAGTCATTATTCAGGCAAAAGCGAATCTCAATTATGAGCTGGTTGATGATATGACTCAGTTCGCGCCTGAGAACATTAAAATTCAACGCGTAGGCCAAGATCTACATATTGCTTTTGAAGATGCGGATGGTCTTCCAAATGATCCAGACCTGATCATCACGAACTATTACCAGGCGAATGGAGGGTCTAGCAATCTTTTGATTGGTTTAAGTGAGAATGGCAGTTATTACGCGTATGTGCCTGAAAGTGGGTTGCAAGAAGGTGCAGTCAGCATGCTCGCTGACCAAATTACTTCTGCACAGGCACTAGGTGGTGAAGCCTTGGTACCAGCAGCTTTTGCTTTTAATCCATGGTGGTTACTCGGTTTAAGTCCATTGGCAGCAGTCGGTGGCGGTGGAGGTGGAGGTGGCGGTGGAGGAGATACAACAGCACCGACAGTAACCTCAATTGTGATGAGCGATACACAGCTAAAAAGTGGTGAGACTTCTATTGTAACGATTACCTTTAGTGAAGCTGTGACCGGATTTGACAATACGGATGTAACGGTTGAGAACGGCACACTAAGCACTTTAACCAGTAATGATGGTGGTATCACCTGGACTGGGATATTTACACCAACTGCAGATATTGAAGATACAACCAATATTATTACTGTGGCGAATACCTATACTGATGCTGCGGGGAATGGTGGAACGGGTGCTATTAGTGAAAATTATGAAATAGATACCAAGCCACCTACAGCTATCCTAACGATTGATCCAATCACTGACGACAACATTGTCAATGCCAGCGAAGCAGGTGGCATGGTCACCGTTACCGGTAGTGTGAG